>NZ_CP132358.1 GCF_030758455.1 Erwinia pyri | reverse complement strand
CATAACATCCCTTGCCCGCACCCCCGCAGGGGCCCACAGCGCGTTTCTGCGGGGAACGGGCCGTTTCCGGCACCTTTCCCCGGCTTAGCCCCTGAAAAACGCCCCTGATGATTTTGGCGCAGCTGCATGGCTATGCACGCAGGTGAATGGCAGACGGTTACAGCGTAAAGGAGCGGTGAACGCCCCGAAAGGGGCATTCTAATTACGCAATACTGTTTTGCCAGATAAAGATCACTGCTGCGGCGATGCTAAGCAGTGAGCCGATGATACCCAGCACCACATTAAGGTGGCTTAAAAATTCAAAGTCCATGTAAACCTCCACTAAAAAAGTACGATTCGTGATGGCCAGTTGACTATCACGACAGTATTTAGTGAAAAAAAATTAAGCCTCTTACATGAACCATTGGGCTGAAAGCACAGCTCCTGAAACGGTGAACGGGCGCGAAATTTTTTCGCGTTCGTGAGGCGTTGGCAGGGTGTCGGGGCGCAGCCATGACGAAGTGTTTTGGGGATCGCCTGCTTAAGGCGGTACTCCAAAAACACATCTTGTCCCGCCGTTTTGTGGCGCCGGCGCAGCTGGCGGTGGCCACAAAACATTTCCTGTCCGCATTAGTTATTCTTCGCCCGCTTCTGGTGATGAGCCAGTATCTCAGCACGGGCTTCGTCGAAGGTGAGCTCACCGGAAAGAATACGCGCCTTTACGGACTCATAAAACGGAGTTCCGGACGGATCCATACCTTCAAGCCTGAGCGAGGCCTCAGCTTTACGGAACCCGGTTAAGCGCAGTTGCAGTGTCCGATCATCAGCCATTAGTTTTCCTTTGAGCAGTCATGCGAATAAGGCAGGCGTAAAGTGGGCCCACTTTACATGTCCTGCCCAGACTTTGCTGTTGTATAGCGGTGCAGGCAAAAGTGGAAAATGGCAGGAAACTATTGCAGCAGAGTGTGTAATTGGGGAGGAAACTGGAGTGCCGAGCGATACGAACCCTGTTCAGCATTACAGACATTACGCTTCCTCGGTCATTCGCTCACTTCGTTCGGTCATGACTCTCCGGCGAGCGTTACCAGCTCAAACAGAAAGCCATGACGGAGAGTGTGAGAGGGCTGGAGAGGTGCCGGTTTTCCATAGGCTTCGCCCTCCTGACGAGCTTCACAGAAATCAACGATCTCCGGTGCTCAAATCAGAAGGGGCGAAACCTGACAGGACTTAAAGATCCCCACCGTTTCCGATGGGTCGCTCCCTCGTGCGCTCTCCTGTTCCCACCGTGAGGTTTACCCGTTGCAGCCCGCCGTAAGGTGGCGTTTTCTCATTCCTACCCTTGCAACTGGGTTCCTTGTAGGTGGTTCGCTCCAAGCTGGACTATATGCACGAACTCCCCTTTTAGTCCGACTACCACGCCTGATCAGGTAAATATTCTCTTGATTCCAACCCTGATAGACACGACGAATCGCCACTGGCGGTAGCCACTGGTAACAGGGATGTGCGAGATATGTATTGAGAGTTCTTGAAGTGGCAACCTAACTACAGCTACACTGGAAGGACAGATTTGGTGACATGTCTCGCACAAGACTGTTACCACGGTTAAGCAGTTCCCCAACTGACTTAACCTCGAAAAACCGCCTCCCCAGGCGGTTTTTTCGTTTAAAATCTTACTCGTAGCTTTTAAGGATCACAAGAGGAACTTTAGCTATATATATCATTCGATTCTAGAAACAAGATCTTGAATATTTGGACCTTGCATATCCAATTGTGATTGATTGATAGTAACCAACTTCCCATTCATGTTTTTCCTTGCTCCCGCTGTTATTTTTAACATTGGGGTTCCTGTTGCACTAGAAAAAACAGATGCTGTATTTGCATCTCTTATTTCGAATAAAAACATATTTTTAAACGTTCTTTTGTTTGTAGGTGCATTGGCACCATTTGGGTGCGTTTTAAAAACAGAGGGATCACTTTGCCAAACAGACCATATCTCTTCAGTTATCTCTGTGACAACGTGCCTGAATGCTGATGCCGACCCATTGTTTATTTGGGTCAATCTGTTACCTACATACATATATATGCTAGGTATAGCCATCCTATAATTCATGGAATTTCGATAATATTCAGACTGAGCATTAGCTGGAGCAACCCCTTGATTTGCGGTACGATTCCTCCCGTAAACCAACGCCAAAACAGATCTTACAGCACGCTTAGAGGAACCATCAGCAGAGAATGGTATTATCAATCTTTCTGAGGCTGCCAATGACATAGTTGTGTATATAGAGAAGCTTGGATTGCAGTCTATAAATACTGTTAGCTCTTTATCTATAAGCCTATTTTCAATATCAACTATTAGATCTCTAAGCCAAAGGTGCACAGATCTCCAAGCATCTTGTGGGCCAGGCCTAGTTGCCCCAAGGACCTGTGGTGTTTGAAGTTCTAAGTTATCGTCACCAACAACCAAATATAAGTTATCAGTTACTTTGTTATTAAACTGACGAACATTAGTTAAATAATCAGCTCCTCTAAAAGGATTTACATAAGGACTTACAATACGCGCCTCAATATAACCTGATATTGTGTTTCTAGGTAAAACCGAATGGATATGTTGTAAGTTATTTTCTCCATCAAGCATTCCGCCTAAAAGCATCGAGGAAGAATTAGCTTGGGGACACATATCAATCACCAAGACATTTTTATCAGGGTTTTGTTGTGCATACTCGCTAGCTATCTGAAAAGTAAGGTAACTTTTACCAACGCCGCCCTTATTGTTCCAAATCGTATAAACAGCCATAGAATCCTCAAGAGCTAATCATTCACAATGTCGCAGATGATAGGGCAAAGGGATTTAGTACTGTTAAATTATTTTATCAGCACAAGCCTTATTTAA
>NZ_CP132357.1 GCF_030758455.1 Erwinia pyri | reverse complement strand
TACTCAGACCCCAGCCGCTCAGAAAGATAACGGCCAAGATCGTAACCGCGCTCAGGGCCGGGAATATCACCCGGTTTTTCACGACGGTCAGCAACATGCTCTGCCGGCTCTGGCGCATATCCTCTGTCGTGACGTGCAGCTGCCGGCGCGTATCTTCCAGCATGGTATTCAGCTCTTGCTGAAATATGTCGTTCAACTCGCTCCGCAAACCTCTCAGCTGCTGCTTCGTCAGGCTTTGAATAGTCTCGCTCTCTGCGAGATGCTGCTGCTTCAATCGCTCCTGCAGCGTCAAACTCACGCTCATAAAGTCCCCCTTTCATGCGCCACCGCTGGCCGCTCTGCGGATCTGACACGGTGATGTAATTTTTACCTTCGCGCGTTACCTGCATTCCAAGGTCTGAAACCTGCTCGATAACGTCGCTACGGCTTCGTATAAGCCCCTGTGCGGCCCTCTGAGACAAAACCACGTCTATGAGTAGCCTGATGTCTTCCTGCGGCTTCTCGCCCCTTCTGAGGGCTTCTGCGGCGATTTTCAGCTCATGATCAGGCTGAGCGATCTCACGTGCGCGTCGTGGGTCATCCGGGTCAGCCAGGCCATACCTGGCGTTGATTTCACTGCGCAGGTCATCGAAAGCGTGTCTTGCGGCATCTCCGGGCGGGCGAATGTTCAGGCTTTTCCCTGTGCCTAGCTCAACGCGGGGCGTCACAAAATGCAGCTCGTGATGCCCGGCATGGGTATGCCTGACCCAGAGGATGTTGTACTGATCAGCTTCAAGCCCGGCAAACGCGATCTGTTCAAAGCGATCCATGAACTCCTGCTCCATTTCTGGCGTGACCTTCTCCTCCGGGGCGAAAGACAGCACGCCAGAAGTGTATTTGTGCCGGAAATCGAGCGAGTCGATGAGGTTGCGGGTAGCCTCAGGGGATCCCCTCAGTACTTCCGGTGGTGAATCTTCCCGACCGGGCCGGTTTTCATCAGTGACATAGCCAACCGGGCCGCCGCCGCCGCCAGTGCCGTGCCTACTGAAACCCACAATCATCGCGACAGCTCCCGAATATGGCGCTCGATATCCATCAGGTGAGCGACGACCTCAACCGAAGAAGCAGCCGATTTATGCGTATTAACCCAGCGAGCAATCATGTTCAGGTTGGCATTGATGCGATTAAGCATGGCAATCCGCTCCCTATCGACGTCTTTATTGCGCACACTGACCCTGCCGAGATGATCGCGAACTAGCTCGGACATGGTACAGCCTGCCTCTTCGGCCAGCTGTTTCAGCGCCTCAAATTCCGCGTCAGAAAACCTAACCCGCAGCATGTTATCGCGCTTTTCCATTCCATCTCCGTCTTCGCATAATGCAATTTAAACAAGGCTACCCGATGTTGCTACATTTCGCTACGCTCAATGTTGCACATCGGGCCTTGCAAGGGGGGATTCTCCCCTCCTTGACCCCCCAACACCCAAAGACAAAAACATGGTAAAATAGATGCTTAATTAACCAGTTGGGGGTTCTATGAGTACACAGCAATCAAGCCAGGTAGAAGCCATAAAGGTTAAAATTTTAGAAGCTGCCTACAAAGGACAAGGCGACATAGTTAGCCTGGATTACGTGGGGCATTTTGGTATTGGTCCAAAAGAACCCGTAGGCCACGTTCGCATAGCCTTAGCTGATCTTGTAAAAAACGGTCTTGTTACAGAAAAAGGGAAAGGCGCTGATGATGGAATTAGTTTTCTAATTACTGCATCTAGAATTGCAGAGTACGAAACGAAAATCTTAAATGAACTCCCTCCCGATCATCATTACCGCGGTAAATTCCTCTAAAACCGGTCTTACAGGTGGATGGCCTCACTGCGTGAAACCATCCACCCCTGCAAAGCGTGTTTTTGTGTGCCGTCGTCAATCAGTAAATCGGAACCCCAAAGGGGCCCCCACGATTTACCGATTGACGATTTAACCAAGGGAAACGCCAGCCTGAAAACCAGTACCGCTCGCCGCAAGTTCCGGCTGAGGCGTACCGCAGCGCAGCGAGGAACGAACAGCCGGAACGAGGAAGCGGAATATCATCTGAACGGGCATAGAAATGCGTTCACTCGATGTGACGTACACTGGAATCAGTAGCAAGGGAGTAACAAGATACAGAAGGGGGTATCCCGCAAGCCGCGCCAGCAATGGTTTTTTTTTGACAATAGTTATCTCTCAAGATAACTTGGTTATCTCTCAAGATAACTATCAGGAAGAAAGCAGATGCGGAGAGTCACACAGATAGACCTAGAAACCGGGGAAGATTTAGGTGGTTTTGTAGCAGTAGTCCGACCTAAGCAAAAATCATCATTCCAGAGGCATTTTACTATGAATCAAGCGGCCCTAATCACTATCGCCAATGAGTTAAACCATGATCAAATGCGTGTGTTAATGGCTCTTCTCGCTGATCTTGATTACGAGAATTATATCCAAGTGGGTCAGATAGATATTGCAGAAGCTCTGCGGATGCAGAAGACCAATGTAAGTCGAGCTATAAAAAACCTGATTGAGTTCGGAATTATTCTTGAAGGACCGAAAATCGGCCGCAGTAAAACTTATCGTCTCAACCCCCAATTTGGTTGGAAAGGCACGGTTAGCAATCATAAAAAAGCTCTCACCAATGGATTAAGCGTTATCCAAGGTGGCCGCTCTTAATGCTTGTTTACAGCCTGATCTATCTAGCCCTTATCGTCTTATTAGCCTCGGTAATAAGAAAACTGCTCTTTTCAAAAAAAAGGCCTGGAATGGCTGTTTCTTTAGCTCTATCAGCTGTTGTTTTATGTGGCACCATCGTCGTGTTTTTATTTTTAGAAATCCTGCAAATTAAAGCAGTTGCAGCCAGTATGGCCTTACCTATAACGGCAAATCCCAAACCAAATTTCACAATGGCCCTTGTCTCAACGGTAATTTTTTACTCGAGTTTAAGAGGCAAACGTCAACCCAAAACAGAAGAGGTAGTAGATAAAGCCAACTCTGACCTATGGCATAAGTGAGAACAGTTTTTACCCACTAAATCTCACATGCTTGGTCCGTAGTACCTGTTTGGCTTCGGCGCCGGAGGCTCAGGTTCGCGCTGTTTCTGCTGCAACGTTTCCTGAAATTCCAGCTGCTTCCTCAGCGCCTGTTCTGCCTGTAGAGGTTCCCGAACTGCTTCAGCTGCTCCGACAATACAGTTACCCGATTGTCTAAGAAGCTGACTTGCTTCAACAGCGTGGCGTTGTCTTCCGCAGTACGCTCGAACATGTTCTGCAAGGCGTTCTGCGCCTTCTCGGAAGCTTTCAGCTGCTCGCTGAATTGCTGCTCCATACGCTTCAAGGCGTTCAATAAGTGCGTTTCCAGTTCCGTCATGGTTTACCTCACGATCCGCAGGGCTTGCTCCTTCCCAACTGTCCAGCCGCTGTCGTCCACTTTCGCCCCTTTGGGCAGCACGACGAACGTCCCGTTCTTGTCCTGAACGATGTTCAGACCCGCTGTTTTGCTCTCCAGTGCCGCCAGTGTGGCTTTCTGGCTGTTGATCTGCTGCCAGTTGGCCGCGATCTGGCTTTCCTGAAACG
>NZ_CP132356.1 GCF_030758455.1 Erwinia pyri | reverse complement strand
ACTGGCAGTACAGTTACTGCGGAGTCGTTTGTAGTCAGCATGTTGTTTCCTCTAGGTTTATTATTCAGTTTGATTACTCAGTTTGATTACTCGGTACCGCTGTCGGGGCTTGTGTCCTGCGCATCTCGCAGGAGGTTGAGCGCCTCGCCCCAGCTTTCACTAATGCCAGTGTCGCCGTTAGCGCCCGCTGCGGAGCCGGATTTAGCGTACAGCGCGATCATACGGGCATCGGCGGCTGTTAACTCGCGGTTGCCTATCAGCCGGTCTGCTTCCTCGATAAGGCGTTGATGCCTGCCACCGCTTGCGCTGCGGAGGCTGCGCCCAATGTCCTGTAGGCGCTGTCGTTCCATCGGGTTCAGGGACGTTTTCTTACTCTGCACAGAGCCGAATCCCCAATCACGTTTAGGCTTGCTGGTGGGGTGCCAATAATCGTTATTACTCATTCTTGAATCCTCTGTTGAAAGCCAGACACACGAACGGAACCGCTGCAATGATCCCTGCGGTTTGGTTCGGGGCTGGTTAGGTTGGGTTGGGTTGTGCTTACACCGGGCGGGACGGGATAGGGGGGTTACATATATATTTATATATAAGACTTTTGAGGCTTTTAGGTGGGTGCAAGTGCACCCAGTTTGCACCCATTACTTACTACGGCGTAACCACGACTTAACTGTATTGACGGATACGCCCAATGCGGTCGCAATCTCCTGCTGCTTCTTACCAGCCGCCTTAAGGCTTGCCGCCTGCTCAGCTAATGACGCCCCGGTCTCTACAGACATAAGTCGCGCTTCCAGCTCAGCCACGCGTCGCGCTAGGTCAGCGCTTGCCGCTTCCTCTGCCTGCAATCGTCTCTCATGGTCATTCAGCTTGCGCACAACCATAGCCGCGTTCTGTAAGCTCATTAGACCGGAACTTAGGGTATCGGCATCCATCCTGATTGGGTTCCCCTGTGCCTGCGCGGTGACTACAGCCGGGTGGCTGGCGTTAGCTTTTAAAGCCTTCTTCATGCGTTTACGCTGCTGTGGTCTGCTCATAACGGGCTTCACATCCTTTCCGGGTAATAGGTCGCGAACAATGCTGATACTCGGTTGTGTCTCGCCTGTGTGGTAAACATCCAGCGAGGTGCGTACAGCGTTGGTCACTTGGCTTTGGTTCAGGCTAACTCGGTTCGGGTTCTGCATGGCGATACGGCGTATATCAGCCTCAGCGCGATACTTGGCTGCTACTGCGGCCTTAAGGTCTGCTCTGCCATGCTCAGCTTGATAACGGGCGTACAGGCTGCCAATACACGGCGCTTGCAGGTCTCCAGCGCTCGGAGTCCAGCCACGCTGGAACATGCCCCACATTGCGGCATCGGTCTTACTCAGCCCGGCTGGCGTGCTGCTGAACTGCTCAGGCAAATCATCGGTACTAATCATTCTCCTCTCCTCTAACGTTTGATTATTGTTAAGGGAGTAGAAGTGGCATCGGTAAGCCTCTCAACATGAAAGGCTTATCTAAATGCTTTCTCGTACTCTTACATGTGGATGGTGTAGGGTTATCCCCTTTTCCGTAGAGCGTCGTTCTTAAGTACACTCTACGGCTATCCCCCTTCCTCCAAGAGTGTCGTTCTAAGCACACACCAAACAAAACAACAGGTTACGGTGTGTTCAAACCAGCGCTTAATTCCTTCTTAATTCGAAACACGGTAGCCCTGCCGCATCCAACTATTTTGGCTATTTCATCGGCGCTGTATGTTCCCTTCTGTAGGTAGCCCTGCACCTTCTCACGCAGATCTGTATCCCTCTGTTTACCTTTGAATTTACCCTCTGCCTTTGCTCTCTCGATACCCTGCGCCTGCCGCGCTCTACGCGTCTCGTAATCAATACGTGCCATAGTGGCGAGGATATCTATCATCATGCTGTTAACAGCTCTTAGAATGCCGCTGGTGAGGTCTGAGGTTGGGCTATTGAGTAACTGCCATGATGTAGGTAAGTCAGCGGCTACGATACTCAAACCCTTGCCCTGTATCGCCGCTTTGAGCCTCTCCCATTCATCCCCGGTTAAGCGACTCAGGCGGTCTATGCTCTCCACTAGCAGCACATCCCCGGTTCTGGCTACGTTCAGTAACGCGTCCAACTCAGGGCGTTCCAGTACCGCACCGCTGGCATTCTCAATGAACTCACGCTGTACGCGCCAGCCACGTTCTTTGCTGAACTCCCTCAATGATTCCAGCGCTCTATCCGCGTGTTGCTCTGCGGTGCTAGCCCGGCAGTAAATCAGCACATCTCTCATATTTACCTCAAGTATCCGTTAAGTTCCGTTGTTGAGGTATAAGATACACGGCACTGTGAGTGGTGTCAATAAACTATTTGAGATAGTCTTATGATACTCCCGCATGCTGTGTAATAAGGGCATACCCATTAGAGACAGGCAGAGAGCACGCGCAGCACAGGGATAGAACAGGCAGGCACGGAACAAGAGATGAACAGGTAACGCTACTTGAATTCTGAGTAGCCCGGCGCAACTCAGTACGCCAGCTTTAAAGGGCGGCCAGCCCCCTGCCAGCTCAGCGCCCCAGCCCGGAGGGCGCACGGGGGCGAGAGCGGCTGTTGAAGTGGAGGGACACCCTTACCTGTGCATAATATTTTTAGGTCGCAAGGTTTTTGGGTTAACCTCACATCGGACACTCTGAGACATTGGGGATAGTATGGCTTGGCACAACATCGGACAGGCACAGAAGCTGGCACAGAAAGCCCGTTCTACACTGTATCGTGATATGAACGCAGGCCGCTTGTCGTACCGCACTGAGTCGGACGGTAGGCGTAGCATTGAGACATCAGAGCTAATCAGGGTTTACGGTGAGATAAGACAGGAAGCTACAGTGTCACGGGACACTCATGGACAGGGTGATGCAACACAGGTAATGGCTGAACTTGTAGCCGAAATGCGGGCGTTGCGGGAAGAAGTGGCGGGGCTAAAGGCGGAGCTACAGGAGGTGCGCAGGTTAGAGCACAAACCGGAGCAGGAGCCGGTACAGGAACAGCCGGAGCCTAGCCCGATAACGCAACAGGTCACACTCCGCACATGGTGGCAACGGTTCTGGGAGTAACAGGGCGCACAGGAGCCACTCACAGCGCATTAAATGCTATAAGGGATACGAATGTACCAGATAAGCTCAAAGCTGCTTAGAATGCGTTACAGGGCGTCTAAGGGGTATAGCTGAAAAAGAGCAAGCAGAGCCTAATGCCCCGTAGTGGTACTAACCACAAGCGGAGCGTAGCGACTGCATCAGGGCAGTTCTGTATTAGGTTCCAGCCGTTCCCTCGTGCTGCTGGTGATCCCTCTCAGTCTCTCGGTATCAGGTAGACGTGTATCCCAAAGGAAGCGTGTCTGAATCGCTGGTAGAGCCTGTGTATCGTTCACAGGTACGTTGCACCACTATTTAGCCTGTTTAATCCGGGCAAAGATCGAGTACTGAGATTGGATAGTGAAGTGTTAATGTCGTTGAATGGTTGTATCGAGGTAGTGACAAGCTAGCCCCGCGTTGCTAAAGTACAGGTGTCGAGGCTGACTTTGGTAGAGCTGCAACGCACTATCAGAGCCAGATTAGCAGAGCCGGTTAGGGGCGTAAATCCCTAATCGGCTTTGTGCTTTCTAGCGCAGACCAAAGACTTACGATGCACAGGGGTCGGTTAGAATGCACAGGGGCACCCTTGCCAGTGGCGCTCTCCGGTGTCAGGCGCGGCCTCTGGCTACCACTCCAGCCAGTAGTTCTATCTCTCTCTGAAGCTCTAAATGCTCCCGCACAACAGCAGCCGGGAACCATTCCATTGCCCGTTCGACTTCCCACGCAGAGCCAATCTTCTCGATACTCCATCCGGTCTGGATATAACATTGATAACTCATTGGGAACAGGTGCTGGTGTTTGTACTGCTCTGCAACGTCAGGCGGCCACGTCCTCAGAACGTCATCACAAGAGCCGAATGTGAGAGGTAGAACCGTATCGCCACTGCGCCACTGCATACCGCTGGGTGATTCATTGCTCAGGCAGGCATAGCTTTGTACTGGCGGGACTTCGGTAGGTAGGTTTGACTCTTTGAATACAAGGTGATAGCCGTTCATCAAGCCCCCTTAGCGCTCTGTTGTGCATCCTGTAAAGCACGTATAGCGCGGATTACCACGGAACAAGCCCACGCCTTTCCACTAATGCCAACACGCCATACTCCCCGGTTGTTCTGGCTACCAGCTACAGCGCCAGCCGGACGGAACGTCTTAGCAATGCCTTTGCTGTCCTGCTTCCACACAAGCCCGGAGGGTGACGCCTCGTCAATGCGGAGGCTACGCTGGAATACTGCGGCTTGCTGCACGGAGACGGGGCTACAGGCGGGATGGGGTACACGGTTAGATGCGGTGATACTGCGGTTAGTACTCATGCTGAACCTCGCGTTGTGGAGGCTTCCCGGTCAGCCCGGTAACTCTCCGATTTTAGATTGGACGTGCTCACAGATAGCCTGTGACGCTGGATCATTCTGTATCCGGTGACGCTGCTCAGGCGTTGGATTCAGGAACGGGATACGCTCTGCACCCTGTATCAGCACGCCCCGGTTGAGTGTCCAGCCGCCGCACTGAATCTCGCCCAGCTCGGACAGCTTGCGCAGGTAGTACTTGCGGTACTCTGCCCGCTGGATGCGCTGCTGGTACCGCTCAGAGGCTTCAGGGTTCGGTGGGGTGTACACGGTTAGATGGGGATGGCATTCAAGAAGGGTGAAGGCATACCGGGCACGGGAGCGGGCGCAATCACAGCACGCGGTGTTGCGGGTATAACGCTCGTTACCGCTGCAATTACGGCAATTCCACCCCGTGTCGATGTAGGTTTTGGCCTTCCCCATGATGGCTGCGTACCGTTCTGGGGAATGTTCACGAATAACCTGTAGGCGGTGGCTGTACTCCGGGTATCCCAGCCGCATAAGCTGTAGTTCCCGGTTAGTTGGGTGCTTCCCGGAACTCAGCGGCTTAGCGTAACTCATCTCGGAATAGCCCCCCGCTGGTACTGATTGCAGATTTACCCGCCGCACTACGTAGTGCATTGAAGCTGGCGCGGTCAGCGCGTGCCTGCCCGGCAATCCCGGCGCTTGCCTGAATCGGATACCAACCAGACTCTGCCCATACACATAATACCCAGCCGCCATGCTGTGGCCGGACTAAGACGCTATTCCCTGCATCCTGCACAGGCTCAATATCGACGGTTACAGACTTAGCGCCAGCAGACGCCGCCAGCGCATCGGCGGCACTCTGCCAGTCGGGATCTTCAGCAAGGAATGCCACATTCCGACTGGCAAGATTCTCAGCAAACTTATTGCGGCCGGCTTTGACATGCTCGGTTAGTATCTTTACTTCATCCGGGGAAAACTCACGTAACAGCGCTGTACGTTCCATACAGCCACGCAGGCGGCTTTTCAGAGTCTTAGCCAGTATTTCCCCCTCGGTATTCGCTTTCCCTCTTGCAAGCTCTCCCAGCTCGTTACTGCGGCTACGGATGCGTTGATTAACCAACTCAGTCAGGACAGTACTAAGCAGGGCTTCAACATCGGTGCTGTTCTGCACGCGAACATGCTTCAGGGCATCGCGCAAGGCAGAGCGAACCGTACCCAGATGTGCCTCTAAGTAATAACCAATTCCCTGTGGCGTCGAGTTATCAACGGGGATAATGGCGGGTAAATCCTGCGTAGTCTCAGCATTGGTAATGGCTTCCAGCACATCACGATAATCTTGTACCCGGACATCGGTATTCAGGCGGGTCGGAGTACCAGTGTCCGGCGTTGCGTTCGGC
>NZ_CP132355.1 GCF_030758455.1 Erwinia pyri | reverse complement strand
AGGAGTCAGTTTGGATATCGAAAATTATTGTACGTTAAGGTCGTTTTTTGACCTTCCTACTTTAGCTGGCCGCAGCCGACGAAACTTACCCGAAGCCGGTATCCGGTTGCTTTTCCAGATATAATCGCCTGTCAGATTGATGTGTTCCCAGCCTAGCGGGGACAAATGCGATAGCAGTTGCTCGTTGATCTTCATCCCTTTACGCTTCAGGGCATCGACCGCTCTTTCCATATAGACGGTATTCCACAGCGAGATAGCCGCCGTCAGCAGCGTCAGTCCGCTGGCGCGGTAGCTCTGATTTTCCGGTTTACGATCCCTGATTTCACCCAGACGGTGCAGGAATACCGCACGCGCCAGCGCGTTACGGGCTTCTCCTTTATTCAGTCCCGCTTGAACCCGCCGACGAAGTGCCGGATCGCGGAACCAGTCGAGCATAAACAGCGTTCGCTCAATACGGCCAATTTCCCTCAGTGCTTTGGCAAGTCCGTTTTGCTTGGGGTAGCTGGCAAGCTTTTTCAGCATCAGGGATGCCGTCACGGTTCCCTGCTTTATCGAGGTTGCCAGGCGCAGCACTTCACGCCAGTGAATTTCGATCTCTTTCAGATTCAGGCTGGTTGTTGATCTCAGTGATTGAAGCGCCGGGTATTGGTCTGCTTTCCCTTTGATAAACAGCTTCTTGTCGTGGAGATCCCTGATTCGTGGACAGAACGCAAAGCCCAGCAGATGCATCAGGGCAAAGACATGATCGGTGAAACCAGCGGTATCGGTGTAATGCTCCCTGATTTCCAGGTCGCTTTCGTGATACAGCAAACCATCGAGAACATGGGTTGAATCCCTGACCCGACTGATTATACAGGTGTAAAATGGACTGTATTGATCCGAAATATGGGTATAAAACTGACGTCCAGGCTCCTGCCCATATTTCGGGTTAACCTGCCCTGCGTAGCGGCCTGAGCTGCCTGTTCTGAAATTCTGTCCATCTGATGATGACGTTGTTCCGTCTCCCCAGAATGCCGCCAGTGGTCTTTTTCCCTGCGCATTTACCAGCTCAGCAAGAGCGGCTGAATAGGTTTCGTCGCGGATGTACCATGCCTGAATATCTTCGAGTGATGATTTGGTGCTGCCGGGGCAAGCTTCTGCCATTTTGGTCAGGCCAAGATTGATGCCATCCGCAAGAATTGTCGTAAGGAGCAGGCGGGTATCGGGACGGGTAATGTCATTTTTTATATGCGAAAAATGACGGGTAAACGTCGTCCAGCTGTTTACCTCGTCGAGAATTTCCGTGATTTTAGGTCGCGGTAGCATGCTGTAAACCAGTTCTGCCAGCGGTGAAACCTGTGCCGGAACGCAGTTATCCAGCGGAGAGACTTTTACGCCCTTGTCGGATATTTCCACATCGGGCAGTTCACCAAGGGCAGCCATAGCATTGACCTCTTCAAGTCTGGACTGAAGCAGAGTCATACGGCTGGCAATGTACTCATGATAATCAGCAGATACGGGCAGTGGCAGCGCCGGTGTGAGTTTGTCAAAGTCCCCTTCGGGAATGAGGTAATCATCAAAATTTTTGTAGCGGCGTGAGCCTTTAACCCAGATGTCCCCGGAGCGCAACGCTCCCTTAAGCTCGCTGAGCGCGCAAAATTCATAATACTGCCGGTCAATACCCGCAGGTGTAATCACCACCTTGCGCCAGCTTTCAGGGATAAATTCAAGCGGCGCAGTCGCCGGAACTTTACGTGACTGCTTCCGGTACATATCCTTGATCACAACCAGCGCATTAGCCAGAGGTTGTGCTGCCGGGGTTGCGACTAACTGTAAAGCGGACAACATGCGCGGGGCATATTTCCGTAATGTGCTGTATTTCTCAGTAATAATATGCAGCGGGTCAAAATTATTTTTTCTGGCGAGATGGCGTGTTTCCTCCAGACTGGCGACAAATTCAGGCCACGGGAGAATGTTTTCTATTGCGAGCCATGGATCGCCACCGGAGTCTCGGGCATCAGACAGCGCCTGACCAACATCGATGTACTGCCTCAGTTTGGACTGGATCAGCTTTCCGGTCTGCTGAAGGCGCTCAGCCTGTGTTCTTTTGGCTTTACTGAAAAGGCTGTTCAGCATTCGCTCATGCAGCTCAATCACTTCGTCTGTCAGTGTGGCTCTGGCTTCTTCCAGCACGCAGACCAGGATCGCATGACGGCGGGCTGCTGAAAATCGGGTCAAATCCCGGCTACTCATCTTTCGGCCTTCCCGCGCCAGTTTCAGCAACCGGTTCTGGTGAATGGTACGATCTATACCTTCAGGTAATGCCAGCGATTCAATGCTGCTGAGCCGATCAAGATGTTGCAGCACGTTCTTACCATTGATTTTACCCGGCGGTTGCAGAAGCCATGTCAGCCTGGAAGGCTGATTGTCCGATGACTCAAGTAAATGATCCAGGGCATCCCTGTGCGCCGGAGTTAACGGGGCATTCAGAGTCTGAAATACGACTTTATCTCCGCCAGCCATGGCCTCCGCACAGGTACGCTCCACGACATCAATCGCGGGAATTATCACGTTGTTCTGCCGAAGATAGACCAGTAACTCTTCGGCCAGGAGAATACCTTTATCGGTGCGCGTCGCCATCGACAACAGGTGCGTAATACAGTCCTGCTGTATTTTGCCGGTGAACGCCTTTACGCCAAGATAGCGGTACAGTTCGGTTAAATGCTCACGTCGGGTTGTATCTCTGCCGGAAAGGTAAGCAGGCCAGAGATCCCCCGCAAGCTTTAGCCTGCTGGCGATATGCTTCAGCAGCGCATCAGAGGGTGGGATTTTTTTATCCGGAGCAAAGCCGACATTTTTCAGGTAACAAAGAAGGACGGCAAAACCAAAACGGCTGGCCGGTTTACGGTGAACACTGATAAGTGCCAGATCATGCTCACTGAAATAGGCCATTCGGGTCAGAGTTAACTCATCATCTGGCAATGCCAATAATGATTCTCTTTCCGACAGAGAAAGAATCTGCCTCCTTGCCATATAGTTTCCCTCATAAATTATTCGATGCGGTATTTTTAACAAAAATGGTTATCGCATAAGGGTACACCCTGACGCCATAACCAAAACGTGACGGCACACGATGAATGACATAACCTATATGCGATAGATTAAATGCAATAACCTAAATGCGACAACGTGGTGAAAAAATGTTCATCAGAGCTTATTTGAGGGCATCGACGGAAGATCAGTTTGCCGATCGGGCAAAAGAGATGCTGGAGCAGTTTATTGAGGGGCGGGGACATAAAATAGCCAGTTACTACCGGGAGAACATCAGCGGGACAAAACTTGATCGCCCGGAACTGGGACGTTTACTGATGGACAGTCACCGCAATGATATTTTGCTGGTCGAGCAGATAGACCGCCTGACCCGACTGAGTAACAGCGACTGGATGACGCTGAAAAAGCAGATTGAACAACACGAGTTGCGGATTGTCAGTCTGGATGTGCCCACCTCATGGCAGGCGCTGTCAGATAAAGACCCTTCGCAGACTGACCCAATCACCCGCGCTGTGATAACCGCCATCAATAACATGCTTATCGACCTGATGGCCGCGATGTCGCATAAGGACTGGCTGAGCCGCCGACAGCGCCAGAAGCAGGGAATTGAGCGGGCGCATACATTGGGTAAATACCGTGGAAAGCAGGCCGATCATGAGCGGCATCAGAAAGTTCTGTACTACCGCCAGATTAAGAAATTGAGTATTCGTGAAACTGCAGATGCAACGGGCTACAGTGCTTCACAGGTTTGCCGGATACAAGCACTTTATAAAGATACTAAATCCTCCTGAAAGGTTGAATCACGTTGCTTATTTGCGGTCATGACCTAATAGTTAGGTCCTACAACCACTTTTAATTACTGGCGTTCTGATGAAGTCCACTTCGTGCCAGAAGAAGACGTTGCAAATTGAAGAGGGAAACTCCCTCTTTCCCTATGCCTTTATTTCTGAAGCCTCGCTGCTGCTTTGAAAGTTGCCTGCCGCCTTTTTTCAATAAATGGTGCAGCCTGTTCCTGTGCTTTTTTTAGCTGTTCTTCAGATGCTGTGCGGGGTGAGCCACAGGTAAAGGGAGGTGCGGGGTCGTATTCCATATGCAGCTGAATATTCTGAGCGATATCAGTTCCGTACATTTCTGACACGACGTTAAGAGCAAAATCTATACCTGAAGTCACTCCTGCGCCAGTTATACGGTTGCGGTCACGAACTACGCGCTCACTTACTGGCTCTGCACCTAACAAAGCGAGCTGATCCAGAGAAGCCCAGTGCGTAGTTGCTTTGTATCCCTTCAGAAGCCCTGCAGCTCCCAAAACAAGTGACCCAGTGCATACCGAAGTCACGAGCTTTGCTTGTTTACTTTGAGTACGGATAAACGAAAGGACTTCTTCGTCCTCCATCAGGTTTATCTGCCCTGGACCACCCGGGACACAAATTACATCCAGTTCGGGACATGCGTTGAATGTCGTAGTTGGCTGTATAGCCATACCACGATCAGAAACCACGAGGTCCAGGTTTTTCCAGATGAGATGAACCTTTGTGTTTGGCGCTCTTACGAAAACTTCATAAGGGCCGGTAAGATCAAGCTGAGTAAGAGCCGGAAACAGGAGCAGCCCGATTGATGTGCATGCAGAATCACTCATAAAAAATCCCTTTAACTTAAAAGGATATAATGTCTTTTCCTGCAACAAAGGCAACCATTTGTTTAGCGAATGGAAGTGCGCCTACTGAAGACTATGCTTAATCCAGCTGTATTTCAGTAGCGTTAAAAATTTTATTACCAGTCCGAACCAAGATGACTAATGGTAAAACGTCCGCTCCTCGCTCAAAGCTGCCTGTCAACGTGGTCGATCTCCCTTATCGCAGCCTGGCAGTACAAAAAACAACCTTAACGTACAATAATTTTCGATATCCAAACTGACCCCATCAAGGAGAATTTGGTAGCGGTGAAGCCTGATGCATTTTTTCCGTTTGCAGTAGCTCTTTATATCGGCGTGCCGGTCAACCCGGTTTTCTTCTATCTCCCCCTCAGAATGAACCAGCACATGACGGATTTGCTCCACCTTAAGCATATCCTCCCAGACTTCCCAGAGTATATCTCCCGGCTTCATATCGAACCCCGCTTCACGCCGTAGAAATCTCCGGTAGCTTTTAATGCAGACGTCACGAAAATACTTAGCGCTCATGTCTGCCGGAAGCAGCCTGTTGACCTCAATGCACAGTGTTTTTATCTGATGTTCAAAAAAGTTGTATAGCGCGATCACCATCGACTTACGGTGGATCGAGGGATATATGTCACCAAATTCCTGGAACTCACTGCTGAAGCTGCAAATGATCTCATCATGAGCACTTTCATCGTTTTTTTTCAGCAGGAGGCCTATATGGTTATCCACGTCTAATTTGCTTTTCTGTATATTTCCTTCCGCGTACTTATCATAATCAGCATAATTTAACAGGTCATTAGTTGTAAAATGACAGATGTGACAGAGAGTTGTGCCAAAGAAATCTATAATATTAGGATACATAAATTCCATATCTGGTTCCATCTTCAACTCCTGAGAAGCAAAGTAAATATCAGGCCATTAATCTAACTGAACAGAAATACAACCCTGTCCAGTCAGATAAAAACAGGCATGAAAATAAATAGGTAACCTCTTATTTTTAAGGGTAAAACACATCTATTACGCAGTCTCGGATAAAGCCAGGTTCGATGTGCCCGACTTCCATATGCATTGACTCCCCATCAATTCTGAAAGGTATATCCCTTCCTTCTTTAGTTGCAAACCCTCGCTTATTTAGCGGATAAAATAGTGCAATCCTGTATTCTGCCTCATGGATGAAGCAATGGGGCTTTACGAAAACAAGTTCATCGGGTAAGAAAGTTCCGGGAGGCGTCCCCGGATGATAGTAAATAATATCCTTACCCTGGAAGTAAATCCCAGGGAAGCGTTCTGACAAAAGCGCTAATCGCTCCTGTAGTTTTTCCACATCGAAGGCTATGCATATATCCGCCTGAAATTTATTATATAACTCATGATCATTTCCCCTACGCGTAAAACATACACAATAACAATGCCTTGGGAAAAGTGTAAAGTAAGGGTCTGATGTCATATTGTCGGGATTGATCTGAGTATCATTAATATGTATTGGGTAAAGATAACGATCTAAAGTGAATTTTTTCTCCATTTCATTATCACGCATCTCCTCATTTTCCATACGAGAGTAATGTGACAAATCACTGAGTCGTATCCCTTTTTCCCCTCTGATTACTGGCTTAAGAAACTTTTTCTTACCATACATATAACGAATATTCAAAGCTATTCACTCCTTTAAATAAAAGTAAAATTATCTTTAACTAATACCATTCAACTAGAGTATATCTTTTTTTAATTGATTCAAGATCATCGCCAAACATTGAAGATAACAATTGGAAGTCTGGTTCAATTGTTTTTATCAAAGTATCAGTATAGACCTGCCGATCATTATTATATCTAATAACATTTTTACCAGACATTAATTTTGAAGTGTCGATATTACTTTCAGCTATATCAGGGAACGCTCTTACAAAAGAATCCATTTCCCTAATAACATGGTCAACGAGAGATATTGTCAACTCTGTCAGATCAATTAACTGTAATATTTCTTTATCGGAAAGGCAGGATTGTAGAACCGCTTCAAAACTGATGCTATTTGTGCTTTGTTTATTTTTTATGTAGTCATGTGCTTTTTTTCTGGCTTCGTCATCCATAACATTTCTTTTATCAATTTGATATATAATAGTGTTGTAATTGGATATCATGGCACTCAACCTTGACAAGTTTCGCCAAGATTTACCTAACTCTAACTTGCTTGGCTTTTTCACTTCCTTCCTGAAAACCCTATAGATTATGAATCTTTTTATTTTTTCATGTCTCGAAAAGTTGCAGGTTTGCACTTCTTTAATAAATGAAAAATCCGAAAGATCCATTGTAAGTCGGCTAGCTTTGAAGAGAATTTCCGGGAATTCCCAAAATCTTAAATATGGATTTCCTGTATCAATATGTCTATAATTAGCCTTAATAGTGACTAAATTATTAAGTGATTCAATGACTAAGAACATTAGCCTCATTGAATTATTGAACTTCTCCTTCTCAGACTTGTTAACTTCCTGTTTATTATTTATGCGCATGGCTATAAAACCACCCATAATCGCAGAAAAGAAGGAGATTGCAACAGGAAACAAATAGTCTTTGAATGGATTTTCTTGTTGATTAGCTTCAATGATTGATTTAACTAACAGGAGCGATTCTTTGTCCATGATATGCACCTAACTATTTAATAAATTCCGAATTATGATAGTAGTGTTTCTCTGCTAGGTTAAAAAAATCTTGTCAGGTCTAAGCATAAAATACTAAGTCAATTGATGTTGTAACGACAATTCATTCAGGCGTAACTTCTCGCTCTGCTTCACCGCACAGCTAATTGTGCCACGACTACAGCCCATGATCGTTTGCACCTGGCTCCATGAGCTGCCACTGGCAAGGAGTTTATTGATTGCATCGTACCGTGACTGGTTAACCTGACGCCCCCTGTACTTCCCTTCCCTTCTGGCCTTCTCTATACCCTGCTTCTGACGCACTTTGCGTTGCTCATAGTCTCTGCGCGCTACAGCGGCCAGCATATCGAGCAACATGTCATTTATGGCCGCAAACATGCGGCTGTCAAAATCATTCGCTGAAGAAGAAAGCCAGGTTGTAGGCACGTTTACGGCCACAACGCGGATATCCTTCAGTCGAATCATTTTCTTGAGGCTGTTCCAGTCCTCTCCTGTGAGTCGAGAAAGCCGATCCACATCCTCTACCAGCATAATGTCGCCAGACTGGCAGTCTTTCAGCAGCCGGAACAGTTCCGGCCGTTCCAGCCGGGAACCTGATTCGTTTTCAATGTAGTAGTTGCAGATACTCAGGTTACGTTCAGTAGCAAAGCTGTTAATCGTATCCAGCGCACGGGTTGCGTCCTGTTCTGTCGTCGAGGCACGAAGATAAGCCCTGACAAAGCCTTTCGGTACTGTTTGAGTCGTCATAGCGAACCAGTTCGGTTTAAGTTAACTGACCATAGCTATACAGTACCCGTTTTGGATGGTTCGCGGTAGGTATACCGAAACAGAACCAGCAAAAGGTGCCATAACGTGACATGGTCACAACGCATTTAAAGATAAAGAAACAGTAAAGATGATGTAAAGATGCCAATGTCTTTACATTGTAAATCATACATAAAGATACAGTTATCTTTATAAGCGCTTTACGATATAAAGATTTCAGCGTATAAAGATGATGTAAAGACAAGAAAAACTTTACATCGTAAAGACATCATAAAGACAACATAAAGAGAGGGTGCGGAGATGGGAAAAGCTTTACTGGTAGTTTCTGATAAAGGTGGGGTAGGGAAAAGCACCTACGTAGCCAATACGGGTTCAATGCTGGTCAACAAAGCCAGGACAGTCATTATCCTGAAAACTGATAAAAATCCAGACCTGTTGAGCTGGAACGAGAAGAGAATCGCAAACGGTTTACCAGCCATCCACGTCAGTGAGGCATACGGTAACGTCAGCAACGAAATTAAACGCCTTAAAAAGCTTTGTGACGTACTTATAGTGGATTGCCCCGGCCATGACAGCCAGGAGTTCCGTAGCGCACTTACAGTGTCAGATATTGTGATAACACTGGTTAAGCCGTCCTCTGATTTTGAAAGTGAAACGCTTACGAGCGTGACTGAAAAAGTCCGCACGTCGCAGAAGACGAATTCAGGCCTACAACCGTGGGTATTGTTCACCAGAATCAACTCTGCAAAACCGCGACACCGAAAGGCCGCTATCGACCTGGACAAACTACTCCGGTCAGACAGCATCTGGATACAACCACTTAAGACCCGAATCTCTGAGCTAGATGTTTTTGAAAGTTCCTGTAATGAAGGGGCTGGTGTACATGACGTAAGCCGCGCATCGAGCCTTTCAACAGCCAAGGCACAGATCGAACTTGTGGCGCAGGAAATCGGAATTATTTAGCGCATAAAGGGGGTATCTTTACATTATAAAGATAGTATAAAGATGATATAATCTTTATCAGTTAAATTAGACGTTTATGAGGTATATAAAATGGCTTTAAAACTTAATCGTCCGGTAGTCCAGGAATCACAGGAACCAGCAACAAGTGCTGAAACAGCCCGGTTTATATCCGGCGCAACCAGGAAGCCAGCGGCAAGCAAAGCCAGGTTATTCAATTTTCGACTGTCAGATACCTTTGATGAAATATTGGAGACAGAGTCAGTGAGGACAGGCCAAAGCAGGACGACGATTCTTAAGGCAGCGCTGGCCGCCTATGACAGCCTAGAAGAAAACAAGAAAACTCACTGGATTATGGAATCCGCGAAGCTTTAGAGGGAGATATGAATTAAGGAATGATGTTAAGGATGACTCCCAGAAAAACAGAAGGTAACTTCTTGAAGGTAAGAAAAATTGAAAAAAATATCGAAAGCGACCCTAATTGCGGCCATCATAATTATAACTTTCGTTTTTATGGGACGGTTTGAAAACAACTATATGATGGTTTTCGGTTTCTTACTAGCTTTACTATCGGGTCTTGGAACAATCGCTCTAACTATGAGTGCCAAATTACAAGCTATTAGGGCAAATTTTCAACCGACTCCTGAACCACGAATAAATAAATCTTCCAGCTTTAGAAACACTACAAATATGCGTAATTATGCTAATGATTTCGAGAGGGATTTTGAGTCAATACGTCAAGATATTAAGAATCTGCAAGAGGATACCAAAAGAACGGATTCGGAAATACAAATACTGAGACTTCATATGCGGATGTGCTTTGACTCTATCAGATACCATGAAGAAATGACGTTGCCGAAGGCTTTAGCTGGTCAGACGGGGTGGATTGTCAGCACAACTCTTTTAACCCTACTAGGTACTGCCCTAACTACTCTGCCTGAACTGTTTTACAACGTCGCCAGAAGCCTGTATGCCTGGTTATGATTGATAGATATGATTTTTTAACATTACCAGCTAATCAATCCCATTGTTTTTAGTCAAATAAAGAAGTTAGTTCTTCAACAAGCAGTAAATCACTTAAAGCTCTTAAAGAAACCACACCAATACCAGAATCAACAAGTAAAGCTTCTCCCGACACCTCACCGAAGCCGATAACCATAATCGGCTTTCTCTCTTTTAAATCAAAAATGACCAAAGGCAGAATGACGCTATTAATCGAGTCGAATTCCTTGAAAAATTCTTCAGAACCATAATTACTCTCAGGAAAAAGAATTTCACTTAATCTCACGCCATAAAATACATGGTGTTTTTCTTTTAAGTTTCCCCTTAAAATATTAATTGCCTTAGCATATTTGTCTTCTATAAATTCTTTTACTCTGAACTTCATAATTTTCTCCAAAAAGAACCGACTGTAGGTCACCGGGCAAATGCCGGAAAAGGGCGCGATAGCGTCATTTTACGGCGTTTGCCCTATCCTGCATCGCAGGTAAAATAACTGGCATCCTACACGTTGCAAAACCCATGGTAAAAGGCAAAAGGAACGAACATAGCTGGTCATTTAGACTCATCATGGGTGGCCTCGATGCTTGCGTCTTTCGCGTCAGGAACCAGTAGGCGATACCACGGCATTTTATTGTTCAGCAGCTGCATGAGCGGAGCAGCGAACAGGCTCAACCCCCACAAAGTAACGATAACTGGTATCGTGAAATTGTGAGGCGTCCAGAACTGGTGTTCAAGGTGAAACCAGGTGATCACGCAGAACAGGCCACCAATCCAGAATATCGCTTTGCTAAACGCAGCAAGGATAGCCAGTGCAACAACAGAAATGAAATGCATGAATCCCGCTGCAAGGAAACGTAGATAAAACCAACTCCACTTAATGTACTTCAGAACCGGGTGACCCGCTTTAGCGTTCAGCCGCTCTTTACTCTGACTTGCTATTTCTCTTTTGAGTCTCTGGCGGTCTGCACCTTGGGGGAATTCATAAACTTTAGCCATAGTTTACCTCATTTTTTTGAAGGTACATTCCTGTCAAATTCCTCAAGGAATTTAATTTCTTCTTCTTGCATATTTGCATCTTCATTTATAGAAAAATCAAACTTCAGCATATGAGCCATTCTACCTTTCTTACCAACGACAGAAAAGCTAACTTTTTTTATTTCTGTCTTATCAGTTATTTCTTTTATACTTTTACTTATTACATCACGAACAAAAAAAGAATACTTCGGATATTTGTAAACTTTTTCATCCCCATCGATAACATAGAGTCCCATTTCATCTTTGAGTTCATCCACTGATATTTCGAAACTTCTTTTTGAAACATTTTGACTATAATGCTTTCTGATCACTTGATATAAATTAGTAGAATTTGTGCTATTCAAAAGAACAACGGATTTTAAAACCTGCGTAGTATATCTATTTTCTGAACCCATCAACTTTGAAAAGTACCGTTTCGCCGTGTTGGTAAACTTTATTTTTACAGTTGCTAAATTATCGTAATAAACGCAAAATTCAGTTAAATTTAAATCCATACGATCTGGAATTTTATTTTTAGATGACAAAATACCAAGCTCGTTAGCTAGATTTTTCAAATCATCTCGATTTAAAACTAAGGTTGTCGATGAAAGCACTTTAGCGCCTTCTTTTAAAGCAGCGTAAGCCGCATGTTTGTCTAAAGATGTAGCTTTTGAGAAAAAATCAGAATCAACTTCTAATATATCGTCGTCTAACATCTCTTTCGTATCAATCTGGCAAAGAGCAAGAAAAAGAACTCTCTTTGCAGAAAGAGAAAGAGATGAAAGAGTTACACCAACTTCATTTCTATGCCTGACTTTCGTCAGCTTAGTTACTATTTTCACGATAAGCCTCAATCAGATTTTGAATACATAATTATCTTACCCCCTCAAAGGTTGTATGACAACAAAACAATACAACCTTTAGTTAAAAATCGTCTCACCTTTTGATATGAATACACAAAGATCTTCATACCCAAAGATACTCGCAACCTACTGTTTTTAATCAGTACAATGAATCTGTGGATACCGTTAAAAATCCTCTCACCTTTACTTAAAAATCCTCTCACCTTTACTTAAAAATCGCCTCACCTTTACTTAAAAATCTTCTCACCTTACGTTAAAAATCCTCTCACCTTACGTTAAAAATCCTCTCACCTTTATAGAAATAAGTTCATTTATTTCATGAGCTTAAATCCCTATAAGTTTTTAAGATCTTAAGAAAAACAAGAAAAAAGAAGTTTTTAAATGCACATTACCTGTGGATAACCTCTCCCAAACCCGGAGGATAGATCCGGTTAGCCCCGGTAATCGAGGGCAGATCGTAAGTGTTCATATTTTAACCACTGAGAGTACGTGCTCAATGTTGGCAATGGTTCAATTCCGCTTCCTCGCTCACTAACTCGCTTCGCTCGGTCGTTCGGCTGCGGCGAGCGGTGCCATCGTAGATTTCAGGGATCTGATTAGATCCTTTTTTTAGATCGGTCTGTAAAACGCCCTCAAAGCTACTCAGCGCGTTTTTAAGCGTTTTTGCCTGGTAGCAAGAGGTGTCAGGCACGAAAAAGGCTTAGGAAGCGTTTCAGAGCGTCTGACATAACTCTACAATTCAGCGTGGCACAAACAGAATGCCATCAAAATTTATTCACTGGCGCAACTGGCCAGGCTGCTGGTGCTGGCATTTTAAGCCCAGCAACAGGCACCCATATGATGTTTTTGCTGGCAGATCATCAGACAGGGTTCCGGCAAGAAGGAACAGCAAAGCAAGCCGCCGAACAAGACTGAAACGTAAACACGATAATGTCTTTATAGTATCTTTACATCATCTTTATCTATCACAAGGTATTGAATTACCATCACATGATGGTATAATGATTTCGATGGCGGGGAATGTTTCCCGGCCTTGACCCAGTAGCCCAAACGGGCGGGAGTTAAAATGAACATTCAGGAAGCACTAAATATTTTTGGATTGTCAGGCGAATTGACTGAAAAGGATATCAAAGCAGCATACAGAAAAGCGGCTTTAAAATATCATCCTGACCGTAACGCGTTAGGGGCTGAGTTGATGAAAGCCGTTAACGCAGCTTACGATTTCCTGATAGCGAATATTGACAAAATAAATTCATATCAGAGCGCTGATAAAGAAGCGCATTACAACTACTGTGATGATTTGGAGCGTGTATTAAACGTGCTCACCGGATTATCAGGCTTAGTTTATGAAGTGATGGGTAACTGGATCTGGATTAGTGGCGAAACACGTGAACACAAAGACACGCTGAAAGAAATGGGCTGCAAATGGGCATCCAAGAAAAAACAGTGGTTTTACCGTCCAGAAGAACACAAAAGCCTCTGGAACCGTAAAGAACACAGTATCGATGAAATCCGTGAAATGTATGGAACAAACGGAAAACGTAAATCCACTGGCTGGAAGAAAGTAGAAAACAGGGTATAGCTGGGATGGGGGCAAAAGCCCCCATTACTGATAAAAATCCCCCCGGAGTTCATGCAATGAAAAACAAAATCATCACAGCAGAACGACTTAAAAAAATTTTGAAAAAAACAATGCATATCTGATCTCTCATGAGGTGGAAGATACGGTGAAACATTGCAACGATAACGGCGCAATGTTTCATTGTGGTCTGGACGCTGAAGGATGGGCTGAGCGCATTGCTAAAGCTGAAGCTTACCAGCAGGAATGCGAAGCACATTAAGCTGGCGATAACGACGTTCACTTTGATTAATTCGGATTTTCAAAAAACTGAATCAAAAACGAAACACAGGTAACGTTTTCTATGAAGAACTTTTTTGTCTCATATCAGCCTCTTTTCGATACGGTTGTTAGACTACTGGGAAACGGCTGGCGAATAAATCTTCTTGATGATTGCCAATACCGGATCAAACTGACTTCACCCCAGTACGAAAATTACTCTATTCATATTCGTATGGATAATCAGAGACTTTTAATTACAGGGAGCGTAAACAGCCGAACCTGGCGAAGTCAGGTATACTCATGCACTGTGTCACCACATCGAAATCCTGTGGATGTATCGGAAGACATAAAACGTAAAATTCTTGTGAATGCGAAACCTGATATTGAAAAAGCGCAGATGTACGAACGTAATCGACTGTCGGAACAGGAAAGAAAGCAGATTATTATGGGGATGCTTTCTAAGCTGGTTGAGTTAGAAAACTGGCATGGTACGTTAACGGGATTCAGAACCAGTAACGGATTAACGGGATGGGTGGCTGAACAGAACAATGGTTATGAAATGCTCGTCAGAGGGGCTGACCTGGATCAGCTGATAAAACTGGCAGGACTGATTAAACAGCTATAGGGGAGGGAGTATGAGAGAAATTCTCAGCGACAGAAAAAATAAAGGTAATATTACCTACAGAATAACCCTGTCAGACGATGCTGGCAGGGTTTCCTGCTTTGTTCAAAAGCTAATGAAGAAGAGATCTAAAGAGCCAGATAAAAAGGTGACAAAGAAAATCGTCAGAGAGCACTGTTTCAAAGCCGACGAAATTAATGATTTCAGATTAGTTTGCGATGATGAAATTATGTATGAGTTTTGTGTTGAATCATTAAAGAAGGTTGAAAATGATAGATAAACCTACACCAGCCCAGGTGAAAGATGCTCGGGTAAAAGCTGGTTTTACTCAGCAACAGGCAGCAGATCGTTTCGGTTTTACGTTATCAGCATGGCAGGCTAAGGAGACTGAAGGTAAAACAACAAGAGGACTAGCGGCGGGTTCATTTGAACTGCTACTGTTGTTGGCTGATGAGCACCCTGATTACAGGTTAATAAAGCGAGATTAAGATTTGAATTACCATCATTTGATGGTATACTGATTTTGTTGGTAGGGAATAATTCTTACCATAATCCAGTAGCCCACAAGGGCGGGAGAAAACATGAAAGTTTACGCTATCGATTTTCAGGCAGTCAACGCCATTAAAGAAATTATTACCTGCACCT
This sequence comes from Erwinia pyri, assembly GCF_030758455.1. Classification (NCBI taxonomy): domain Bacteria; kingdom Pseudomonadati; phylum Pseudomonadota; class Gammaproteobacteria; order Enterobacterales; family Erwiniaceae; genus Erwinia; species Erwinia pyri. The sequence continues at coordinate 25,731 of NZ_CP132355.1, read as the reverse complement.
CATTCATCCACGCAGAAACCCTCTTTCTCGCTGTCCATAACTTTGAAGAACAAAATCGCGGTCTGGGCTATATCGCTGTTTCCGTACGTGAAGAAGCTGCTGATGAACTTAGTGCGCTTAAATCACTTAAAGCAAACGTGCGGTTCTGGTTTATCGAATGTGGTCTGAATTCACACCAAATTATTGATCAGATTAACACCTGGTATAACTTTGCATTTACGCAAAAAGAACAGGATGAAGCCAAAAAGGAGGTTATCGGACAAATAAAAAAACGCAGATAGTCAGAATTTAGGTGGGTACCAGGCTGTTGACGCAGCCTGATACCCGGACACAAATTTTCGTAAGAGGAAAATTACATGTCAGAAAGAATGTTATCAGCGATACGTGCAGTTGAAAAGGGCGGTCATCCGGTGTTCCCGGTTATGCCCTTTTCAATGTTCCCCGTGTTTATGAAACTGCTCAATGAAACGTTGCAAGCAAGAGCAGGTAAACGTTCATGTGATCATGGCACGGAGGAAGCATGACAAAAAAGGAATTTATCAGATTTATTTCCGAGCATCATCAAAAGGGCGCTTTACGCTTTTCACTTGGTTTCAGTCCAGAAGGTGACATTCTGCTTTACTGGACAAAAGAAACGGGTCTGAGGGACTGGGAAGTATTGAGCAGTAACAGGGGAAAAAAACCCAGTAATGCAAACCGGAAGCGTATGAGCAACTTCAGACGCTGGCTTATTGATGCCCGTAAGGGCATTGAAGGCGTTTAACCGAAAAAAAAGGGATAACCGATCCATCACGCCGAAGCCCTCCCGTTACTTCGGGAGGTGCCTTCTTGAATGTTCCGCAGTACAGTGCTTGCGCCCCCTGACAGACCGCCCTTCATGCTCAATTATTACCGCAACGCAGAGGTTATTGGTCGAAGACAGCCTGTTGTTGCAGCCGCTCCAGACCTTCATTTTTTGCTTTTTATCCCATGCTGAAGGACAATTCAAAGGCAAAGCAGTTCTGATGCGATGCAGGATAGGGCAAACGCCGCAAAATGACGTCTGCGACGCCATTTTCCGCCATTTGCCCGTTGACCTACAGTCGGTTCTTGTTGGAGGAATCATGAAAAAAATTCAATTCAGACTGGAAGAAAAACAACATGATGATCTTATGGATTGTCTTAAAACGATTTATCCTGATGAACCGGGATTAACTGCTGCTAAAGGCATGAAGCTACTGGCTAATGCATTACTGAAAAGTAAAGCGAGTGATGAAGTTAAGATGCCAGTACAGGATGATATTCATTTTACCAAAACGACTGTTTATTTAACAGTCGGGCAAAGAGATAAAATAGAAAACTGCGCTAAGAAACATGGCTGGACTTTATCAAGAGAATGCAGGTATCGGATTCAAACTACCCTTGAAAACGAACTTGATTTTTTCGACCAAGAACTTCTGATGATGAATCGCTGCCGTAATGCGATTGATAAAATCGGGCGTAATTTCCATTATATAATACTCAATGATAAATCACGGGTTCTTGATAAAGACGGATTCTATCAGGATGCGCACCGTCTGAATACAGAGATTGTCAGTCTTAAAAACGAATTTGAAAATTACATTATTTTATGTAAAGGACGTACGGTTTCTAATAAGGTAGAAGTTTAAAATGGGTGTATCAGTTGATAAGGATTACAGGGTTAAGCGTAAGACTTCGGAATCTGGCCGTAAGTCATCTTTTGCGCATAAGGTAAAGAATGGTGGAAAAAATTATGAACGTAACGTTCAGGAACGTATCAACCGTAAAGGTGCGAGTAAGGAGGTTGTAGTAAAAATTTCCGGTGGTGCTGTCACCCGGCAGGGAATAAAAAACAGCATCGACTATATGAGTCGTGAATCTGAGTTGCCCGTTATGAATGAAAATGGTCAGTTGTGGAAGGGCGACGAGATAGGTGAAGCAAAAGAACATATGGTTGACCGTGCAAATGACCCGCAAAATCTTATGAACGAACAGGGTAAAGAAAATAAAAAAATCACCCAAAATATCGTTTTCTCACCGCCAGTTTCAGCGAAAGTTAAACCTGAAGATTTACTCGATTCCGTCAGAAAAACGATGCACAAAAAGTATCCCAACCATCGATTTGTTCTGAGCTATCATAACGACAAAAAAGACCATCCTCATGTGCATATCGTTTTTAGAATACGCGACAATGACGGAAAAAGAAGCGATATTAAGAAGAAAGATTTACGCGAAATCCGCACTGGATTTTGTGATGAGTTACGCATGAAAGGTTACGATGTAAAAGCCACGCACAGACAACAGCACGGCCTTAACCAGGCTATTAAAGATGCACATGCCAATGCCCCTAAACGCCAGAAAGGCGTTTTTGAAGTCGTGGATGTAGGTTTTGATCACTACCAGAACGATAAAACCAAACCGAAGCAGCATTTCATCAAGTTGAAAACTCTCAACAAGGGCATAGAAAAAACTTACTGGGGAGCCGATTTTGGAGAACTGTCTCAGCGTGAAAATGTGAAAAATGGTGACCTTGTTAAACTGAAAAAAGTGGGGCAGAAGGAAGTCAAGATACCTGCTATTGATAAGGATGGCATTCAGAAAGGATGGAAAAATGTGCATCGTAATGAGTGGCAGCTGGAGAACATTGGAGTAAAAGGTGTAGACAGAACGCCGTCAATCGTAAAAGAAAAGCAGTTGAACAGTCCTGATCAGATTCTGAAACAGCAGAAAAAGATGAGGCAATTTACTCAATCGAAGCAGGCTATGCAGGAAAATCAGATAAAGACGAAAATCGGCATTAAGTTTTAAAAGGGGTAATAAAGCTCCTAAGTTACTGATACTGATCGGTTTATTATATCATTGTTAAGGGTTCGTAATATTATCATCTAATTTCATTAATTTTAGTTAAGACGTCTAGAAATTAATCCTGTAGCGATCTTTTGATCTGATTTTTCTTAAATTGATAGAGTATAACGCTAGGTTTTGAGCTAATAAGCAGCATAAACGAACCGAGATATGGCGTTATTGCGATCTAAAGATCTGCTTATCCGTTTGAAAGCAGCACAAGTAGCTGGTAAAGTTTGTTTAAGTTAAAAATTGTCCTTTTCTTTATTCTCATATACTCCGGGGTTATCCGAGTCGAGAGAGCGCCTGAAAGGAAAATCAAATGAAATGGTATGTTTTGCAGTTTACTGCCACACGTTATGTGGCAGTTTTTAAACATCTTGAAAGTCTCAATCACTCCTATTACTGCCCAATGATTACTGAAAAGTATCGCCGCCCTGATAAGCAACTCTCCTTCAGAGAAAGGCTTGTACCTCTTTTTAGTGGTTATCTCTTTATCCAGGCAGATTTTGAAAGTTGCCATTCCACTACCATCACTTCAATTCCGTATCTTCAACGCTTCATTGCCTTTGGTGGTGAACCATTACCAGTACCAGACAATGTAGTCTGTAACATTCAGAAAGCAGAAAGAAATCAGCTTGTCTATGGTGAATCTCCCGAATTGATGGAAATCATGCTGATGGAGGAACCAAGGAAGAGAAGCATCGCTATGCTCAATTACATCACAGAGAAGAGCTTAACCCACAAAATGAAACGGAAACAAAATGACAGTGACAAGAAAGAAAACCTCAACAAAGCGCAAGCCTCAACGTAATACGTTGTATCTCCCTACTGAGGTTCGTGAAAAGGTAGAGAAAATCTCTGTTGAGATTAGCTATCGCAGAGGGAAACGTATTTCTGATTCAGGTTTTGTTCAATACCTCATAAAAACTTATTCACAACAGGCTACCGAAAGTCTCATTAACGGTGCTGACTACGATACTGACGAGTAGCCTTTCTGTATGACCTGTTCCGCGCTGTTCTGGCCGGGAGAATCCGATGTTATCTACTTCAGCTTTTCTCGCACTTGCTATGCAGTGCGCTACCAGCGTTCATCCTGATACCTCACATGAAGTAGCCAGGGTTGAATCTGGATACAACCCGTACGCCATAGCCGAGATTATCCCTAAAGATAAACGTAAGCCTGGTGACAACGGTGTTATCACTCATCTACCTAAAACGAAGGAGGAAGCATTAAAGATAATACAAAGAATTGAATCCATTAACAGACGCTTCTCTGTAGGACTCATGCAAATTACCAGTACTAATTTCATTAAGTACGGTGTTACTGCTGAAAATTTGTTAAGTCCGTGTCCTAACTTATCCGTTTTTGAAAAAATACTGGTTGACTGCTATCAACGTGGGGGAAGTCTAAAAAACGCACTCAGCTGTTATTATTCCGGCAACTTTGTAACCGGGAAGAAAGCTGAACCAACCTTCAACAATACAAGTTACACACAACGTATTGGTTATGACCGAACTGACCAGAAACAAAACTGGGTTGTTCCTTCGGTTAAAGAAGAGGTCAATAAGGAGAATGAGAAATCTACTTTACGTAAAAACAATCCTAATGAAATAACTGTATATCCCCAATATGCCATGCGTGGTGTTGTATCAAATGAAAAGGAAACAAACGATGTTGAAAATGAATAAAAGTTATTTAACGCTCGCTATTTTCACGGCAGCGTTGATGGTGTGTGTGTCCGAGCCTGCTTTTGCGGACGATGTATCAACCAAAACAACCGGGTTCTTTCAAAAGTTAATTGATTTTTTGACAGAACAACGTAAACCCGCCATTACGATCATTTGCCTCGGTATCGGTTATATTGCGTTGTTTTCACGTCAGCATATGGCATGGATTATTCCTCTAATTATCGGGATCATCATCTTTATCATTGCTCCTTACGTTCCTGACTGGCTGTCGTAAATCATAAGGGGCGTATGATGAGTACTCTTTTTAAAGGGCTGACACGCCCCGCTTTAATCCGCGGGCTGGGCGTACCGCTCTACCCATTCCTGGCCATGTGCCTTCTGTCTGTGTTGTTGGGTGTATGGGTACATGAAGCCATGTACTTCCTCATCCTGCCGGGATGGTACGCCATCCGGCGAGTAACACAGATTGATGAACGGTTCTTCGAGCTGCTTTACCTACGTTACCTGGTTAAAGGCCATCCACTTTCAAACAAGCGCTTTAACGCCGTTCATTATGCGGGGAGCAGGTATGACGAAGTTGATATATCCAAAGTGGACAATTTTATGAAACTAAAAGACCAGTCTTCACTTGAAGAACTTATCCCTTACTCCTCACACATCACTGACGACCTGATCGGTACCAAAAAACAAGACTTGCTTGCTACCTGGCAGATTGATGGTGCTTATTTCGAATGTGTTGATGACGAGGATTTAACGATTCTCACTGACCAGTTGAATACGCTCATACGCAGCTTTGAAGGAAAGGCCATTACCTTCTATACACACAGGATCAGGGTAAGAAAATATGTTCACACTTCATTTGTGAGCAAAGTACCATTCGTTAACAGGGTGATGAACGATTATTACGATTCTCTCTCTAAACCAGAGTATTTCGAAAATCGACTGTATTTGACCGTATGCTATAAGTCTTTCAACGTTGAAGATAAAGTGTCTCACTTCATTTCTAAAGATAAGAAAACCAAAAACTTCCTTGAAGAGCCTGTTAACGATATGAATGAGATATGCGGCAGGCTTGATACTTACCTGTCCCGCTTTCATTCCCGCCGCCTTAGCCTGTATGAAAGTAACGGTAAGGTTTATTCAGATCAGCTATCGCTATTCCAGTATCTGCTTGCTGGCAAGTGGCAAAAGGTCAGGGTGAGCAACAGCCCGTTTTATACCTACCTTGGTGGTAAAGATTTGTTCTTTGGTAATGATGCCGGACAAATCACCGCTTCCGAACATGGTCGTTATTTCAGATGCATCGAGATTAAGGACTATTTTCAGGAAACAGATGCAGGGATTTTTGATGCGCTGATGTATCTCCCTGTTGAGTATGTCTTTACATCGTCTTTCACTGCAATGGAAAAACAGGCTTCCATCAAGGCGCTTGACGATCAGATTGAAAAGCTTGAAATGACAGATGACGCGGCTAAATCTCAGCTTGCCGATCTTCGTGTTGCTCTTGATATGGTTTCCAGTGGCTACATTTCCTTCGGAAAGAGTCATCAGACATTAATCGTGTTTGCTGATACGCCGGAACGACTGGTTAAAGACACCAACATCGTAACAACGACTCTCGAAGACCTGGGGTTAATTCTCACCTATTCTACGCTGAGTCTTGGTGCGGCCTACTTTGCTCAGTTGCCAGGTAACTACACGCTGCGGCCACGCCTGAGCATGGTCAGCAGCCTGAATTTTGCCGAAATGGAAAGTTTTCATAATTTCTTCAACGGTAAAGAAAGCGGTAACACTTGGGGGAACTCGCTGATAACGCTGGGTGGTTCGGGTAATGACGTCTATCACCTGAATTATCATATGACTACCGAACATCAGAATTTCTTTGGTAAGAATCCCACGCTAGGCCATACGGAAATTCTCGGTACATCGAACGCGGGTAAAACCGTTCTGATGATGACGCAGGCTTTTGCTGCGCAGCAATTTGGTGAGCCGGATTCATTTCCCTCTAATCAAAGGGTCAGGAAAATGACCACTGTTTTTTTTGATAAAGACCGTGCCGGTGAAGTTGGGATTCGCGCTATGGGGGGCGAATATTTCCGGGTTAAAGAGGGGATGCCGACTGGTTGGAACCCTGCGGCCTTGCCACCTACCAAACGCAATATCGCCTTTGTAAAAGACATTATCAGGCTGATTTGCACGCTTAATGGTAACAAGCTTGAAGACTACCAGAACAACCTGATTTCAGATGCCGTGGAACGTCTGATGGCAAGGGAAGACCGTTCTTTCCCGGTCAGTAAACTTATCCCGCTTATTCTTGAGCCTGATGATACGCAATCGAAGCGACACGGCCTGAAATCACGTTTGAAAGCCTGGGCGCAGGGGGGAGAATATGGCTGGGTCATCGACAACGCCGCGGATACGTTTGATGTGGTTAACCTTGACGTGTTTGGGATAGACGGAACGGAATTTCTGGAAAATAAGGTTGTTGGTCCGGTTGCGTCCTTTTATCTGATTTATCGCGTGACCATGCTGGCTGATGGACGCCGACTCCTGATTTATATGGACGAATTCTGGCAGTGGCTGAATGACGAAGCATTTGAAGATTTTGTTTATAACAAACTCAAGACCGGACGTAAGCTCGATATGGTCCTGGTGGTTGCCACTCAGTCACCTGATGAGCTGATTAAAACCCCGATTGCAGCTGCGGTACGTGAGCAGTGCGCCACGCATATCTACTTGGCTAATCCGAAAGCTAAGCGTGTTGAATACGTTGAAGGGCTTCAGGTCAGGGAGCTTTATTTTGACAAAATCAAAGCTATCGACCCGCTGTCCCGTCAATTCATGGTGGTTAAAAATCCACAGCGTCAGGGCGATCAGGATGACTTTGCAGCCTTTGCAAAACTGAATCTTGGCAAAGCGGCTTATTACCTTCCGATTTTAAGCGCATCAGCGCCCCAGCTGGATATATTTGATGAAATCTGGAAAGAGGGGATGAAACCTGAAGACTGGATTGATACCTACCTTGAACGCGCCAACCGTGGACTTAATTAAGGTGATTAAGATGAAAAAACAAATTTTAGTTGTCGCGCTTTTATGCGCTCCTGTCAGCGTATTTGCGGCGTTAACCGGTGTGATAGTCCATGACGCCCAATCTTCGATTGATACCGCAGCACAGTGGGTAAAGGAGGGCAAACAGTGGGTAAGCCAACTGCAAGCCTATCAGGATGAGTTGTTAGCCAAAACAGGTGTTCGTGATGTTCAGGGACTGGTACAGGACGCGAAAGATATCAGCAGTGAACTGACTTCTGTTTATAACGAAGGAACCGATTTTTATGATGATTACATCAATGACCCTACCGGGGTCTTGTCTCCTAAAGCTCAGGCTTTGCTGGATAAATATAAAGTCGGTGAGACCTGCATTAATCAGGGGTACAGCGGTGACCTGATTAAGGGCTGTGAAGCCCGCTTTTTATCTGATTTGGCAACGGTAGAGTACGGGAACAATCTCCAGGATAACCTTACCAAAGACAATGAAAATATGAGCGGGCTGATTGACCAAGTGAAAGGTGCCAAAGACCCTAAAGCTACGGCTGATGCGACTAATGCTATTGCCCTCAACCAGTTGAAGTTTGAAAAACTGAAGTTTCAGTACGAAATGTATCGCGATAAGCAGCATGATCTTGCAGAATACAAGGGAAAGATGTCAGAGGCTGCATTCCATAAGAAGCAACTGGATTCAGTAACAAACGATACTCCAACTATTGATTACAAGTCGGAGTTTGAAAAACAGAACTATGAACTGAAATGAGGTGAGTTTTGAATAAATATAAAGAAACGTTTTTTTTAATCTTAGCTTTTCTATTGGCTGGTTGTGAGGATGTGAAGTCAGTGGATTGGTGGAAAGCTCATCCTCAAGACGCTGAAAAGAAAGTTGCTGAATGTAATAAATCAGGTGATGACACTGAAAACTGTAAAAATGCCAAAGATGGTTTCTTTAGGTACAAACAGTTAAAGGCTGTTGATCATCCTATCGATTATAAAGATGCCTTTGATAATATGCTTAACAAAGGTAAAAAATAAAAGGAGCCGCTATGGCAACTTCTAGATTTTTCCAAGCTGCTCATGATGTCATATCAAAAGTCCTCGACCAGTCATTGACTGGTCAGTTAGATAGTTTCTCCTCAATAGCATCCACGTTGGGTCAGTATGGTATATCAATATACGTTTTATGGTATGCCTATACTGTTGTGGTGAGAAAACAGAAAACTCCTGTTCCAGACTTCATTTGGAATGTATTCAGATTCTGGTTGATTTTGATTTTTGTCAGAAATACAGGTGGGTGGTTAGACAGTGCTAATGATGCAATTGATGGTCTTAAAACAACTTTTGCAGGTGGCGATCCCTGGTCATGGGTTGACCAGTTATGGAATAAAGTACAACAGGTGGCCGGATACCTTATGGATAAGGACACATCTACATATGTTAAGACTGAAGGTTCAATTGCTGCGTTGCTAACATATGCCGGAGGTATATGTGCCATGTTGCTTACTTCAATAGTGTATCTTTCGGCAGAGGTAACTTTGAAGGTTCTCGGCGTTACCGCTCCATTGTTTATTATGTGTCTCTCATTTGGTTTTTTGCGGCAGATGTTTAACAGCTGGCTTCAATTACTGTTCAGTTCATGTTTTATATTTCTTTTTTGCGGACTGGCAATTAAAGCCGGGATGACGTTTATGAATGGTATCCTTACTATATCTATAGCCAATGCAGATTCCCTGAATCTTATATCTACAGGTGCACAGGCTGGAGTGGCCGGGGCATTTATGGCCTGGATTATCTGGCAGGCTAAAACCTATGCCTCACAGCTCGCAGGGGTTGGGGTAGAAGGTGCCTTACAGGGGGCTGCTGCTATGGGAATAGGCGCTGGCACATTTGGCGCGGGTCGTATGGTAGGCGGTGCTCTTGGGATGGGTAAGAATGCTGGTCAGGGTGCATGGAAAGGACTTCGTCGTCAGCAGGGGGGGCTTGGACAATCACCGGGCGTTTCCGGCAAGGTGGGTAATCTGACCGGGCAGGGTATGAATATCGCGGCCAAAAAGTTGCGTAGTTCGGCAATCGAGTTGGCTAAGAAGAAATATGGGGGATAAATGATGAATATTCTCTTTTACTTCCTGATAGTAATGTTCCTCGCCATTGTAATGAGTTTTATCTACGCGTTCTATTAATCCCTCTCCATGCATTTAAAAGTTCATGTTTTAACAGCGTGATTACTCGTCTTTAAATGAAACTATTCAGGTGTAATATGAAATTACTTATCACTGCTATTGTGATGTTTTGTCTCGTCGGCTGTCAGTCAATACACAATCAACCTCCGGTTTCAGGAAAAACTGAACCCGTTAATTCAGCAGAGGTAATGCGCAATGGCATTTAAAATTCCGGAATTAAAACTACCCGGCTCCAATAAGAAAAAAGAAGTCACCGACTCATCAACCACCTTCGAAGAGAAAAACCACAGGCTGGAGGAGAAATTAAAACGCATTTATAAGTTTGGTGGTATTGCTGGCATGATTTGTGGGGTTCTGTCTCTTATCGCTCTCAATAGCGCATTGCCATTAAAAACAACAGTTGTTGATGTTGCGCTGATTGATAAAGCGACAGGCATCGCGCAGTGGGTCACTTCTGTTAAAAAAGAAAATCTCTCTGAAAACCAGGCAATAGCCGAATACTTTATTTCTGAGTATATTAAGAGAAGGGAGGGTTATAATTATTTCAGTCTTCAACACGATTATGATTATGTCATGTTGTACAGTGCTGAAAATGTCGCTGCTGATTACAATGCCTTAATCAACAGTGACAAGTCACCAAAGGTTATTTTCAACAAGGCAGAAAAGACAGCAGCCGTTCAGGACGATCCGTCAATTATTATCAGTCCTTCATCACGTAAGGACGATAAAGATATGGGTGCTTATATACGGTTCAGAAAAACGGTCAGAGATGTGGCAACCGGGCAGAGTAAAGATGAATACTGGAACATCCGTCTCACCTACCGAATTGAACCCGGCGTGGATATGAATTCAGGCGACAGGAAAACGAACCCGCTGAAGTTTGTCGTGACCAGCTACGTCCGCGATCAGGAAGTGAGAGGGTAAATAAATGAAAATGAATAAAAGAGCGTTGGTTATTGCCTTCCTGATGTCTGCTCAGGTCTGCCAGGCAGCCGTTGTACCATCGGGCAGCGGTTATGACCCGAGAAACCAGAACGTTAACTATAACCCTCAAAATACAACCGTTATTAACAGCGCTGTGGGTTATACAACCACACTCGTCTTTGATGATGACGAAACCGTTATCAGTGCCCGGACGGGATTCCCGCAGGGCTGGACTGTGAACAAAGAAGACAACCTTGTATACGTTGAAGTGAAGCCTGTTAAACAAACCGTGCAGAACAACAATACGGATGAGAACGGCAAACAGTCATCTGAAATTGTCAATGTTGCGCTTGATCCTGAAAACGACCTGGAGCGGTGGCGAACAAACCTTTTTGTCCGCACAACGAAAAGGAATTACAGCATGGAACTGAATGCGCGTACGTTCAGCCAGCCTAACAAAATTGCTTTTGTTGTGAACTATCAGTATCCGCAGGAAAAGCGCAAAGCTCAGGCCGATATCGAGAAGAAAAGGATTGAAGCCTTTAATAAACGTCAGCAGGAGCAGACGATTAACCGCGCACTTGAGAACAGTAAATCACCGCGTAACTGGGATTATACGCAACGGGTTGCCGAAGGCAGCCGGAGTATCAGTCCGGATTATGCCTATGACGATGGGCGCTATACATGGCTGGGATTCAGTCCACTTAAGAAAATCCCAAGCGTGACTGTCATGAACGGAGAGCAGGAAACTGCCACTAACCCTGTTGTTAAACACAGTAACAGCTACACCGTAGTGGGCATCCCGGTTGACCAGAAATTTGTTCTTCGTGTCGGAAAAATGGTTGTGGGAGTTGAGAATCAGGGCTTTGGTAAAGTCCGGCTTCCGGCTGGTGACACAGTCTCTCCAAAAGTTGAAAAAGAGGTGATCCAGTGAGCGAACAGGAAAATAAAACACCAACAGCGGTAGAAATCGAGCGTCAGCTACGCGAACAACGACAGAAAGAGTTAGAGCAGGCCACCCAGGATGAAACTGAAGCAGCCCCCGGCGAATCCACGACAAAATTGGGTATCGAGAAGCTGAAAAAATCCCGTAAAGGTCTGATTGTTATCATTGCTGCATTTGTTCTGCTTGCAGCTGGCCTGTCCGTGTATTACATCCCTTCAATTCTTCGCAGTATGTCCAGCAAGGATGAAAAGCCCGTAAGTAAACCTGTGGCGACAGGAACCGTTAAACGTGAAACGGGACTCAGTGATGACACTAACCCTTTCAACGAGGATCAGAAGCCACCACAGGGCAATGAAAAAAGCGGCAGCGGTAAAACAGATACCCCGCCAGAAAGCGTACAACACAATTACAGCCGGGCGCTGGATGTCTCCTACGGTGGTAGTAACACCGCTTCAGGAAGCAGCAGCACTTCTGGCACTAAGGCCAGCGAGTCAAAAGGCGAGGAAGCAGGCAGTACCAAACCTGAAGTGCAGCCCGTCAGTGCCGGCTCGTCCGTCCCGCTCTCCAAAATTACGCGAGTCCCTTACGATCCGAATCTGTTTATTCCTGAAATGACGTCCGTTCCGTGTTCGCTGGACAGACGGTTTGTCTCTGACCTGGCCGGGAAGCTGGTATGTACGATCAACACCGACATTTACAGCGCTAACGGCAACGTGAAACTGATAGAGAAAGGGACGGCCGCTTACCTGATTTATAAATCCGGGATGTTAAAGCACGGGCAAGGAGCTGTGTTTATTCAGGCTACGAAACTGCGAACCCGCCGTGAACCATTTATTGATATACCCCTGATTGATACACAGGCGACGGGGGCATTGGGTGAAGCGGGAGCATCAGGCTGGATTGATACTCACTTCGGTGACCGTTTTACAGGAGCGATGATGCTGGGAGTAATCCCTGACTTTGCCCAGGCGGCAAGTGGTGTAGCTAACAATAATAAAGATAATCAGACAGACTATACATCTAACAGCCGTCAGGCATTTGCTGGTCTTGCGCAAGAGGCCTTTTCTAATACGGTCAATATCCCGCCAACGTTATATAAAAATCAGGGAGAAATCATCAATCTCGTCGTTGGTCAGGATCTGGATTTCTCAGGTATTTACAAGTTAAGAATGTCTGGCAACCGGAGGTAGTATTGATAACCCTGGGTATAAAAGAGTTTTCAATGCTGTCAGGGATAAAGGAAAGCGAAATATACCATCATATTCTTGAAGGCAAAAAAAAGCATGGCGTTCCTTTCCCCAAACCCCTGAAGCAATTCAAAACGCATCGCTTTAAATACGATGATGTTATGACTTTTGTCAGAAAACAAAAAGGTAATGGTTATCAATGAAAGATGTGGAAAATAAACATATTATTTACGATATCATGAATGATTATTTCCATCACTGGCTGAATGATGTTGGGGGTTTAACTGAAATAGCAGTAAATCGACCGGATGAGTTATTTATTAAAGTCAGCGGGAAGTGGCAACAGCAGGAGCTTAAAATGAGTTACAGCGACTGCCTGTCATTTGCAGGCGCTATGTCTGATTTTCATGATGGTGGTTCCATTACACCAGAATTTCCGATGCGTTCTGCCACACTCCCCTTTGGCGAGCGAGTTCAAATCGTAATGCCTCCGGCTACGGATAAAGAAACTGTTTCAATCACTATCCGTAAGCCGTCAAGTGTGTTCATTAACCATGAAGATTTTGTAAAGCAGGGGTTTTACTCCAGGCTCAATGAAAGCAGAACGTTCAAAGAAAAAGAAGATATTCTTACAACTCTTTTCAATAAAAGTCGTTTCGATAAGTTCATCCCTGAATGCTTCAGGCAGGGTAAAACGATGGTTTTTTGTGCCGGAACAGGTGCCGGTAAAACAACTTTTGCAAACGCCTGTCTGGAATTTATACCGCATTATTTAAGAATAATTTCAATTGAAGATTCTGATGAGGCGAGATTCAGATTTCATAATAATCATGTGAAGCTTTATTACCCCGCCGAAGGAGAGAACAAAAATCTGACATCAGCTTCGCTCTTACGTTCCTGTTATCGAATGAATCCTGACAGGATTCTTACGACAGAGATCAGGGGCGCTGAAGCCTGGGACTTCATGAAAGCGGCGAGTTCAGGCCATGCCGGAAACCTGTCGACAGTACATGAGGGTAGTCCTGAAGATGCAATACTTGGGATTGTACAACGATGCTATATGAATCCTGAATGTCAAAACCTACCCTTCAATATCGTTTTAAGGCGTGTTCTGAGTAACATCGACGTTATCATGAGTATTAATTATTTCGACGATGAAGACAGGCGTTTCGCTTCAGGTATTTATTACCGTGATCTGCATTTTGAAGAGTATTTCAGAAAACTTAAGGAGTGATGATGTCTGTGAAACTTCCTGATAAAGCCCAGTGGGCATTTATCACTTTTGTTATGTGTCTCTTTACGTACTACTTCGCCTCTGTTGCCATCTACTTCTTCAACCACAAAACGCCATTATACATCTGGCGGCATTTTGATTCTTTATTGCTTTGGCAACTTATCACTGATGGTAGTATCCGATCTGATATAAGGTTCACAGTAATACCTTCAATACTATCCGGTCTGGTTGCTTCACTGGTTATCCCTGCATTCATTATATGGAAACTTAACAAAGACGCCTTTTTTCTTTATGGTGATGCTAAGTTTGCCAGTGATGATGATTTGAAAAATTCAAAATTACTCAAATGGGAAAGAGAGAATGAAGACGATATCCTTGTGGGGGAATACAAAGGAAAGTATCTGTGGTACACAGCTCCTGACTTTGTTTCACTGGGGGCAGGGACTCGCGCGGGTAAAGGTGCAGCAATTGGCATCCCTAATATGCTGGTTAGGAAGCATTCATTGATTGCCCTGGACCCGAAACAGGAACTCTGGAAAATCACCAGTAAGGTGCGTGAAATACTGCTGGGTAATAAAGTTTATCTTCTTGATCCCTTCAACAGTAAAACGCATCAGTTTAACCCGCTTTTTTATATTGATTTGAAAGTAGAGAGCGGAGCTAAAGACCTGCTGAAGCTGATTGAAATCCTGTTCCCGTCTTACGGGCTGACCGGTGCAGAAGCCCACTTTAATAACCTTGCCGGACAATACTGGACGGGGCTGGCAAAGCTTCTTCATTTCTTCATCAACCATGCCCCTGACTGGCTGGAGGAGTTTAATCTAAAACCTGTCTTTTCCATCGGTTCTGTAGTTGACCTATACAGCAACATTGACCGGGAAAATATTCTCAACAATCGTGAAGATTTTGAGGGAACTGAGGGACTGGACGATAACGCAATGTTTCATCTGCGGGATGCGCTGACCAAAATCAGGGAGTATCACGAAACGGAAGATGAACAGCGTTCCAGTATCGATGGTTCGTTCCGTAAGAAAATGAGTCTCTTTTATCTGCCAACTGTTCGTAAATGTACTGATGGTAATGATTTCGACCTCCGGCAGCTGCGCCGTGAAGATATAACGATTTATGTGGGCGTTAATGCTGAAGATATGTCACTGGCATATGACTTTCTCAATCTTTTCTTTAACTTCGTTGTTGAAGTCACTTTACGTGAGAATCCCGACTTTGACCCGACACTGAAACATGACTGTCTGATGTTCCTCGATGAGTTCCCTTCTATTGGTTATATGCCGATCATTAAAAAGGGTTCGGGGTACATTGCCGGGTTTAAGCTGAAACTACTGACTATTTACCAGAATATCAGTCAGCTGAATGAAATCTATGGTATCGAGGGTGCCAAGACGCTGATGAGTGCGCATCCATGCAGGATAATCTATGCAGTAAGTGAAGAAGATGATGCAAAGAAAATTTCAGAAAAGCTGGGCTATATAACGGCTAAATCGACGGGTTCAAGTAAAACTGACGGACTCACCGGACGTGGAAGCAGCTCTGAAAACGAAGCACAACGCGCACTGGTGTTACCGCAGGAACTGGGTACGCTGGCGTTCACGGAGGAATTTATTATTCTCAAAGGGGAATATCCGGTAAAAGCCAAAAAAGCGCTTTACTATCTTGATCCTTACTTCATGAACAGGCTGATGCTGGTAAGTCCTAAACTCTCTGCTCTGACTTCTAAAATCAACAATACAACGAACATATTTAATGCCAGAGGGCTTAAATATCCTTCCAAAGAAAAAATGCTTTCCCTTGGAGAGCTGGAATCTGAGGTTCTTTTATGAAAAAAGTAGCTTTAACATGTCTTTTATTCCTGTCTGCCTGTTCGTCTCCACCAGAACCACCGCAGGTAGACTGGGAAAAAAATCCGCAACCGATGAATTCGGCGCTAATGGACTGGGAACCGACATTTACGGTAACCAAGGCAGACAAAGTCAATTCATCATGGACGAAAGTAATCAGAAACTTTTCCCCGGAAAATCGCCTGTACAGTGATGACGTTTTTTATGCTGTGGCGCATTCGGATTCTGTGATTGTTGAAAGCAGTCGCGGGGATGATTTCTTTACTGCGAAAAACTGGCTGAGATCTAACGGTGCTTATGGCGTTATCCGGTACAGCTACAAGTCCGATAGCTTTGGTGTTAAAAAAGTCAGTATCTATCTTCAAAGAGGAATAACGAATTATGAAAACAAATAGACTTCTTTTAGTTCCTCTCCTTTTAAGTCTGATATCCGCCCCCGTATTTGCGAAAAAACACAATCACACTGACGGTCTGGATCAGACTGGCGACCCCTGTGAAGTCCTGACGTGCATGACGGGTAAGTTACAGGGAGATATGCAGGCGGGTTGCCAGCCGGTTAATCAGCGATTTTTTAACGTCAGGGTATTCACGCCGTATTACAACCCGGAAGCTACGGCAAGACTCAGGCAAACCATTCTGAATACGTGTGAAGGAGCAGTAATCAACAAAGATAACCTTGAGATGGTCATTGAGCGATACGGGCGATCATTTCAGGAATAACCATAACGCCGCTGGTTTCAGATTTTTAATCTGAGATTGGCGGGGTTGAACAACCGAAGGGCGTTAGTAATGAAAGAACTAATTTCGAGGTTCATGAATTATAATATTCAGTTTGTCACAGTAACCCAGGACTTAAGCAGTATGAAAAAAGTACGTGAGAATACAGGTAAATCTGTTTTGGAAAACAGCAATGTCCGTATAGTTCTCACATCAGATAAAACGGGTAATGAAGGAAAGAAGAATGAAACCGCGTAATTTATTATGTGTATTTGTTTTTTTAATGCCTGTTGCTGTTTTCGCTTCTGAAATCAAAGCAAAAGTTATCCGGGTTCTGGACGGGGACACCATCGAAGTGCTTCAGGAAAGTATTCCCGTCAGGGTCCGGCTGCTGAATATCGACGCACCGGAGAAGCAGCAGCCGTTTGGCAGATGGTCTGGAGAGCGACTTAAGGCGCTGATTGCATCACAGCCTGTCACCGTCACCTATGACCATAAAGACCGGTATGGGCGCGTTCTGGGGCGCGTAGTGGCCGCAGATGGCACTGAGGCTAACCGTTACATGGTTCAGCAGGGGGCTGCGTGGGTGTATGGGCGCTATAACACTGACACTTCCTTGCTGTCTTTGCAGCGGGAAGCCCAGGAGCAAAAACGTGGCCTGTGGGCTGAGAGCAATCCAGTACCGCCGTGGGAATGGCGGCACAGAGAAAGCAATTAATAAAGATTACGGAAAGGCGAAATAACTAAAAGTGAGGAGGCTACATGTTCGACGAAGAAAAACATCCCGTAAAACTTAAAGACTGGATTAGGCAACAGGAAATGGAGTTAAGGGATAAAGTATTTGATGATGGAAATGCTAAATACCTTAAGGTTCTTAATGAAATCAGTGTTAAAGAAGAAGCGTTTATCTCTAATAGTGATGACTTGTTAAACAAAGCAGTGGCTCACTCGGAAACCTTTAATTCCCTTAATGAAGATGACAGGGAATTTGTGGAAGAGCTTCTTTGTGACACTATTTTTCATATAGAAATAATCGATGATAAATGATCGTCTTGTTTTATAAATATTCCCGAATATCCCCACGCATTTAATCCTCTACTTACCAAATAAGATAAAGGACTCGTATGAAAATCGAATCCCTCAGAACGGTCTATGACCTTATGCATTACTGTCACATGCCTGTCTGGTGCCAGCGCGAAGTAAGAGATATGAAGGTTGGCGATACGTATCTTTTAGGACGACACAGAGAGAGTTATTTCTCTGATGACTTAAACGAAGACGTTGAGTTTGTTGGTGACTGCTGGATAGAAAAAGAGAGAGGTTTTTACAGGTTCAATGCCACCTGGACAATTCCTGCAAAACCTTCACGTGCTTTCGTTATGACTTCCGGAACTTTCAAAATTTTGAAAGGCGGTATCGTCCAGTTTGGCAATGATCTGGCTGCATTTCGCTCCTTTGCTCTTGTATCTCGTTATCTGAATCGCATGTTGATGAAAATGACCAAGGAAGAAAGGCACGTTTACTATTCAGCCGGGGCAAAACCCCTGCTTCGGGGAGTCTGCATTGATAAGGATTCAATCTGCAAGAAGCCGCGTTACATAAGGAATGGAGAATCACTAAGGCGAACATGGGTAAATTACAGTAATTACCTTCCTAATCATCCTCTTGAAGCCATTATCACCGCAGCCCTTGCTTTAAAGCAGATTTGAGAAAACCAGAAGGATAAAACTAATGTATCTACATATAGTTCCGAGCCTTTTTCACCTGATGGCAAACAAATTTCATTTAGAATCAATTAGCATTCCTGAGGTTGGTTTCAATATATCCGGTAGTGCATTATCCATTGGCAGGCCGTGGCCGAACAAAAACCTTTTGGTTGGGATGAGGAAAGGCAGAAAAGCTATCAATGGGCTTTTGCTGAAGACTGACAAAAAGCTTAAATGGTTTACTGCTGAATATAAATGGAACATTGAAAATATGGGGGTGATAAATCACCGTGTGACTTCATATATTGAGGACGATGATTTTGATCTTGTTTCACAAGATATCATGTTAAACCATGGTTTCGATAAGTGGGAACCTCGGATTCATTCAGCATATGAAAATATGCCTCCTGTAAAAATTCAACCAAAAATGGAATCTTTTATAACTAAGCCGGGTGCGGAATCACATGATCAATGGGTTGAATATGAGTGGGGGAATTTCCTCCAGTCCCGTGAGGAAAGCTTACTGCTGCATACTATTCAGTCAGAAAGGTTAAACACACAATTTTCTCTTTTTGAACGTCTCCCCTCTTTTGAAAATGTTATTGACCTGGATTAAGGTGTGCTATGAAACTTTATATTGCAGAAAAACCAGCCGTTGCTAAAGATATCGTTGAAGCCCTTAACGGCAACTTCTCTCGCAAAGATGGATATTTTGAATCATCTGGTGCGATTGTTTCTTGGTGTGTAGGGCATGTGGTTGAATCGATACCACCTGAAGCGTATGACCCGGCTTATAAAGCCTGGGCAATAGAAACACTGCCGCTTAAACTGTTCCCAATCCGATACCAGCCGAAAGAATCCACGGTTAAACAGGTTAGTGTCCTTAAAACGCTTATCAACCGTTCTGATATTAAAGCGGTCGTGCATTGCGGCGACCCGGATGATGAGGGGCAGCTGCTTGTTGAAGAAATCCTTCAGTTTGCAGGTAACAAAAACCCGGTTAAACGTGTCCTTATCAACGACAACACGCTCCCGGCAGTACAAAAGGCGCTGAACAACGAACGCGACAACGCCGAGTTTCAGGGACTGTACCGTAAAGCTCTGGCACGCAGTGCGGCCGATGCCATCTATGGGTTCAGTATGACGCGTGCCTATTCCGTGACGGCTCAGAAAAATGGCTTTAAAGGTACGCTGCCTGTCGGACGCGTGCAGACGCCAACGCTTGGACTTGTTGTCAGGCGCTGGAAAGCCAATAAAAGCCACAGCAAGAGCTTTTTCTACACGCTCGATGGAACCTTTGGTTTCGCTGGGGGTACGCTCCAGGCTCGTCTGAAGACGCCTGAAGACGCCCCGGTTGATGATAAAGGGCGTGTCATTCAGCGTACCTGGACTGATGAAGTGGCCGCAGCGGTATCAGGCAAAGAAGCCAGAGTGACAGCCGCTGCCGTGAAAGCACGGGAACGCGCCCCATCGCTTCCCTTTAACCTGAATAAGCTACAGCAGCAGATGAGTCGGCAGCATGGTCTTTCAGCAGCCCGGACGCTTGAGATCACTCAGCAACTCCGCGAAAAATACAAAGCCATTACCTATAACCGTTCTGACTGTTCGTATTTATCCGATGAGCAGTTTGCTGAAGCGCCTGATGTTGTCGCCGCGCTCAAGGCATCACCGGCCTTTGCTGATGCAGTGACAGACACCTCTGTAAAGAGCAAGGCGTTCGATTCATCGAAAGTTAAAGCGCATACAGGAATTATCCCGACCCAACGCGTCCCCGATATCAGCGCTATGACAGAAGATGAGCGAAATGTTTATCTGGCTGTTGCTAAACAGTACCTGATCCAGTTCATGCCGCCATATCGTTATGAAGAAGCAACGGCGTCCATTACTGTGAACGGTCACTTATTCACCTGCCGTGCGACAAAAGAAACTGATAAAGGCTGGGAAGCCTGGTTAAAACCTGGTAAGGAACAAAGCATTGATGAGGATGAACCTGAATCTTCATTTGATTCTGTCTCTACTCTTTCCGAAGATATGGGCGGGAAATGTGAATCGGCAACGGTAACCGAGAAAGAAACGACTCCCCCTAAGTTGTTTGATGAGGCGGGTTTACTCAGTGCCATGACGCGCATTGCCGATTTTGTGGAAAATCCTGAGATTAAAGCGCTCTTAAAAGAAAAAGATAAAGATGACAGTCAGGCTAACGGGTCAATTGGTACTGAAGCAACCCGCGCAACAATCATTGAAAATCTAAAAAAACGGCTGATTACTATCGAGAAAGGTAAACTCATTCCAACTGATACGGGTCTGGCGTTGTTTGACGCTTTACCCGATGTCGCGACTCAGCCGGATATGACCGCTCTCTGGTTCGCCAGACAGCAGCTAATTGAAAATGACGATCTCGATGTAGAACAGTTTATTAATGAACTCTATACCGACATCACGCGTCTGGTCAGCGACATCAGGATTGATAATCTTCCTGTAACAGAAACTGTGCAGGCAGGTCAGTCGGACAGGCTTTCGACGCCCTGCCCTTCGTGTGGCAAAGAGATAGTTATACGTCCCAAGATTTTTGCCTGTACCGGATGTGGCTTCAAAATTTGGGCTGAACTGTCCGGTAAGAAGCTATCTAAAGTACAGGTGGAAATGTTGATAAAAAAAGGTAAAACTGGCTTGATAAAAGGTTTTGTCAGCAAAGCCCAAAAAAAATATGACGCTATTGTTATCTTACAGGATAAATCAACAGGTAAACTTGGTTTCGAATTCGGAAAAAAATAACAACCGTGAAAACAAGACAAGACTGGCTTTACCAGTTAAGAAAGTGCCAGCACCGGGAAACGCTGGAAAAAATCATAGAAAAAAATGAACACTGCCTTACCGCAGATGAGCTGGTAACCTTTTATTCAGCTGCCGATCACCGACTGGCTGAGATAGTCATGGATAAACTGTTTGATAAAGTTCCAGCTTCGGTCTGGCAGTACGTAAAATAATCATCAAGAGAGGAAATATGAGCGACAACGAGACCTTTGAATCCGCACGTAAACTGCTGTTGAATATTCGTTCAGTACGTGTCTTTGCACGCGAAACGGAGTTCGAACAACTTCTTGAGATGCAGGAAAAACTGGGTGCAGTTATTGAAGAAAGACGTGAAGAAGCTGAACATGAAGCAGCTGCACGTCAGGAACGCGAGAAAAAACGTCAGGAATTACTTCAACTGATCGCCGGGGAAGGATTCTCTCCAGAGCAGTTACTTGGTCTTACGGATGAAGAGCCAAAATCGCGTAAAAGTAAATTGCCCAAAGCACCACCTAAATATCAGTTTGAAGAAAACGGCGAAGTTAAATTCTGGTCTGGCCGTGGCCGTTCGCCAAAACCTATCGCTGAAGCGTTGGAAGCAGGACGTAAGTTAGAAGATTTTCTTATTGAGAAAGTGCCGTCTGCCGCTGCTGGCAATTCGCAGTAACTTCATCTGTAAGCCCTCAGCCTTTCGCGGGGGGCTTTTAAGGAGAGAATCATGAGTACCCCCTATAAGCAAATTATCCCGGCCACCGACTGGTATTTTCGCCATGATAATGTTCCGGGTGAAAAGGCTGAAGCAACTCTCTATCAGCTGGCCGCCTGGGCATTAAAAGAGGATGGCGAAGTTGTCGGGCTGGTAACCGTTCGTGATATCGATAACGGACGTCCTAAGCTGGTAACACCGCCCCCGGTTACCGGAGATTACCTTCATAAAGATCAACTCAGCAATGAAGAAAAAGCATGGGCTAAAAGACGTTAATCCGTTTTCCTTTCAAGCCTCTGTTCCAGGGGCTTACCTGTTTCTGCCAGCAATTACACTTCCTGCAGCAGCATTGGTTAGCCAATAATGCCAGCAATAACGTCACCTCGATTTCAGCCGGCGATCAAGATTTGCCAGCAATAAATTTGCTTTCGTGACGTATGGGTTCTATAAATATGTATCGTTCAATACACAGGTTGTTTTATGAATCATGTTGATATTGCAGACGCATGGCGGCAAAAGAATCAGGAACATGCTGATTCAGGTGTTGTTCTCATTTGGGGAGGTGAAGTCTATGGCTGGAAGAATCTGCTCCGTGATGCCAGTCATGAACGACCGGGCGCAATCGCCGTTGATACCGCAGGCCATGTATTTATAGCAGAGGGCAGAAATGATTCTGACCATGCTAAATGCTGGGTTGTTTTTGAGGAGTCCTGATAATGCCAAGCGCAACGCAACGCGCCTACAGCGAATTACAGCAGGCATTTGATTTCTATAATCAGAAGTTATTCAACGGTGAGCTTCCCGACTGCCTGATTACGTTTCAGCGTGGTAAGAACACGATGGGGTATTTCAGCTTCAGACGTTTTGTTGCCGCTGACGACAATACCAGGATGATTGATGAGATAGCGCTTAACCCGGAATATTTTCCGTCTTACCCATTGATTGAAGTCATGCAAACGCTGGTTCACGAACAGTGCCACATGTGGCAGTTCCACTTTGGGAATCCTTCGCGCAAGACTTATCACAATGCGCAGTGGGCGGCCAAAATGGAAAGCATCGGGCTTATGCCCTCTTCTACGGGACATCCTGGCGGTGCAAAAGTCGGCCAGAAGATTAACGACTATCCGATCCCCGGCGGCCGCTTCCAGCTCGTTACGCTCGAACTGTTCCAGGGGCAGTTTGCACTTAGCTGGTTTGACCGATATCCGGTCAAAGTTGAACACCCTAAAGACCTTTCGTCAGTAATCGATCAATGGCGCGAAACGTTGACCCAGGCACACCAGAATGCAGGCTCAGGCATTGATATTGAAGCGGTGCTGTCAATGGCTTTGGTGCCATCTGTGACGGCGCACGGCGGGAGCGTGGATTCAGATGTTTTAGCCGGAAACGGTTCTCCCCCTGCCGTGGCATTCGAGGATAAGCCTAAACGCAACAAGGCAAAATATCAGTGTCCGGGTTGTGGTGCTGCTGTGTGGGGTAAAGCAGGAATGAATATCCATTGTGGAGACTGTGACCAGGCTTTAAGGGAAAGCTAAGTGCCAGCAAATTTTACCGTTCGCAGCTGCTGGCCACCGAAGTTTTGCCAGCAAATGTTTCGCCCGGTCGCGTGCCGGTACGCCAAAAATGACAGCAAAAGAGGTTTTCATGGGGAATTACACAATCAGGACTGATGACGATGAGGATCAGGTCATCAGAAAGGCGCAGGAGGCTACCGGCATGGCTTCTGCCAGTAAAGCTTTTATGGTTGCCATACAGGAGCTTCAGCACAACAGGGATACGATAACCGGACTCCGGCAGGAGTTGGCTCAGGAAAGAGCCCGAAGCAGGAAGATTGCCGCATCAGTACAGCAATTCCGTTTCAGCCTGAATACCATGTTCGAGCTGGCCGACAACGACGAAACGTAGAATCACTGGTTTTCCCCCAGGCGCTTCTGCTTAAAAAATCGGGACTAGCGCCCTTCATGCTCGATCAGATTTCACGTAGCTGACGTTGTTCAGACGCAAAAAAGCCCGACTGGTGAGATCGGGCTTTTTTGTTTTCCGGTTTTGAGTTGGTGCTCTGGCCGGAGGGGAACTATCTATACCTAACGAGTAAATAGTACGCGCTGAATTGCTTTCCTGCAAGCCTGAAGATGAATAACACGTTTGAGCCGATAAGTGTATAATCAGCGTGTTAGCTCTTTAGCTCTCCCCTCTTGCTCTCTCCGCTTTGCGGTATTGGACAAATTAAAAGCCCTGGCTAAAACATCAGGTGGTGCTGGTTTTAGTGCTCTGGCCGGAGGGGAACTGTCTATACCTAACCATGTAGAAACCGCTGTGACAGGCAGTGTATGAGCAAGCAGCGGTGTTCTCACTCCATTTATGGAGAAACGCATGGGAGCTTTTATTGATAAGGCAATCATGGTTCTGAGAGTGTTAATCGCACTCCTGGAACTGATCCGAACCTTCTTCTGAGGGTAGCGGAAACGTAATTAAGGCCGGGGGCATACCACCTCCGGCCTTTAATAAAAACACATTTTAGTTACAACATAATAAAGACTTGTCATTGCTCCTCACCTAACCATCCTGCCCCCTTTGATGTTTGAACACCATTCCATCAATGGCTATAGCTTTCCCGGCTACTGCCGATACTATATGTAGTGCCAGCGGGGGTGCGGACAGCCAACACCAGGGCGAACATTCCGTATCCTCCTCCCGGCAAGCAAATCACGGTTTTGTATGGCTGGACTTCAAACTCCTGAGTACGTTAGCAAAGTAACCGACTGATATGACACTTAAATGCTCTAATATTAGAAATATATAATTGTTAATTATAACGGCGGACTCATGAAAAAGTTTGATGTTTTGATTATTGCCTTTGGTTTTATTTCTCACTTCGCGTATTCAAATGACTTGTCAGCATCTGACGAGGCGGCCGTTGAAGTTGGCCAGTTTTTAAGCATGCCTGGTGTTGCGGTTGAGCTAGGTGCAGTACCCGGTCATGAAGGGGCCATTGCTCCCCTCATGCTGGGTGCGGCACGTAAATTCAACGACCAAGCTAAAGCTCACGGCGTGAACTGTGAGCAGGCAGGCCAGACGTATGGCTCTTTAATGAGCAAAATGAATGATGAGAACCCGACGCCTCATGGTGGCATTTTAGTTCGTCTTCTTTCAGCCTACCAATTGGCAGATTGCAAAGAGCGGATTTAGATCTAAGGAACAGAGTTTAAGGGCAATTTATTATGTCCATTTTATCCAATATATTAGTCAGTTACTTCGCTAAAGTACGTTTTCGCTCCGTTGGCCCTCAAACCCTCTTATCAGCGAATATAAAACATCCAGAATACGGCTATCAGTGAGAACATTACCGAAAGCTTTAAGGAAAGATCTACCCTCCTCTCTTCGGCTTTAATTATCTGATTCAGCGTATCTTGTTTGTTCTCAGCTGCCGATGTCATTCCATCTCCTAAAGCGTCTCATAGAGTCAAATTTGTTGTATCTGGTGCGTACATAAAAATGATTAGCCCAGACTATAAGCGCAAGGAAAAGCGGCACATATCTTAGAACATCAAAGGTTTCGGTTACGTCTTCCATATCCACTCCTTGAGACTGTTGTAACTAAATTGATGCAGTTTTGCTTTTAACCGCATTACTGATTGTGCCACGACTACAGCCCATGATCTTTTGAACCTGGCTCCATGAACTACAACTGGCAAGAAGCTTATTGATTGCATCGTACCGTGACTGGTTAACCTGACGCCCTTTGTACTACAGCGGGGTTTTGGATGCACCTGGAGGCAACGAGATATCGTACCGGCCATGTTTGTTTTCGTATCGTCTGATGAAAGCGTGAACGTGGTTATCCAGCTTTTCGAACAGGGTGATCAGCTCAGAAATCAGAGTTGCTACAAACCCGTTATCA